>NZ_CEEDOX010000013.1:0-197956 GCF_979256535.1 Methylobacterium sp. AC690
GGGTGGTGGGCGTCCGGGGGGGCTGCCGCGCCGGGGTCGGGATCCGCTTCATGGGGCGCTTATCGCGTGGGCCGGCCCGGCTGCCAAATCCGGCCCCGCGCGGAAACCGCGATCGACCTCCTCAAAACCGCGATCGGGCCCCTCGGCCGAAGCATGTCCCTGAAACTTTTCGTGGGCCTGCACCGTTTGCGGGGTGTTAGGCTGCGCACAACCGTATTGTGCGCAGTCCGGATTGTTGGTTTAATGCACCCGATGTGATTGACATACAGCAAGACGACGGCCGCGTGTCATCATCCTGCTTCGGGGTCGCGGTGCAACCGTCGATCTTCACGACTCACCGCCCGTCCGCGGACCTGAACACCGCTGGCGGATCCTGCAAACTGCCTGAAAGTCCTTCGGTCGATGCCGAATACCCATCGCCTGCTGATCTGCGACGACGACGCCTCGCTCCGCGAGACGCTGATGGAGCAGCTCGATCTCTACGACGAATTCACCGTGCTGACCGCCCTGGACGGCCAGAGCGCCGTCACGCGCGTCACGGAGGATCGGATCGACCTGGCGGTGATGGATGTCGGCCTGCCCGACATGGACGGGCGCGAGGCCGTGCGGGCCATGCGCCGCGGCGGCTATCGCGGCCCCGTCATCATGCTGACGGCGCAGGATTCCGAGGACGACACCGTCGAGGGCCTGGAGGCGGGCGCCAACGACTACGTCACCAAGCCCTTCAAGTTCGCCGTCCTGCTGGCGCGCATCCGCGCCCACCTGCGCAGCCACGAGGCCAGCGAGGACGCGGTGTTCCAGATCGGTCCCTACACCTTCCGGCCCGGCGCCAAGCTGCTGGTCGGCGAGCGCGGCTCGAAGCTGAAGCTCACCGAGAAGGAGACCGCGATCCTGCGCTTCCTCTACCGGGCGGGGCGCGAGGTGGTCGGCCGCGACACGCTGCTGGCCGAGGTCTGGGGCTACAACGCCCAGGTCACCACCCACACCCTCGAGACGCACATCTACCGCCTGCGCCAGAAGATCGAGCCGAACCCGGCCCTGGCGGCGATCCTCGTCACCGAGGGCGGCGGCTACAAGCTGCTGCCGTAGGCGGGGCGATCCGCCCCTAGAACGAATCCGGCACGGTGTCGGCGAACGGAAGCGTGAAGACCCGCTCCCCCGCCTCGTCCGTCACCTCGACGGTGCAGGCGAACCAGTCCCGGATCAGGCTCATGCGGTGCCGGGCGATCAGGTCCTGCGCCAGGGTCCGGGCATGCCGGCGCGCCGCCGCGACGTCGGGCAGCTCGTCGCCCTCCTCGTCCACGGCCAGGTCGAGGGGACCGGTGTCGCAGCGGATGCTGAAGAAGTAGCGCGGCATCCGGCGGTCACCTCCCTAGGAAGGCCCGATCAGGCGGGCATATTCCGCCTCCGCCGAGCCGTAGCTCCCGTTCGCCATCTCCCGCAGGCGCGCCCGGTCCCGGATCGTCACGCGGCCGCGCTGGGCCCGGATGAGCCCGTTGCCCTCCAGGGTCTGGACCGCGATGGTCGCACTGGCGCGCTGGACCCCGAGCATCAGCGCCACGAAGTCGTGGGTGAGGCGGATCTCGTCGCCCTCGGCCCGGTCGTGGCACATCAGCAGCCAGCGGGCGAGGCGCACGTCGATGGTGTAGGTCGCGTTGCTGTAGGCGGTCGAGGCCACCTGCAGGCCGTGGACGTGGACGTAGCGCAGCAGGAAGCGCCGCAGGGTCTCGCTGCGGCCGACGGCCTCGGTCAGGGCGGAGGCCGGAAGGCTCAGCATCGTGCCGGCCTGCTGGACCAGGGTCTGGTGCGGCGTGCGGTCGGCATCGAGCAGGACCGGCGCGGCCCCGATCAGGCCTTCCCGGCCGATCAGCCCGATCTCGACCCCGCCGGTCCCGCCCTCGCCGCCATTGGCCACGACCGATCCGTAGCCGCTCTCGGGAAAGTAGAGGGTCTCGACGGTCTCGCCCGGCGCGATCAGGACCTGGAGGAGTTCGACCTCGACCCGCCGGAGGTCGGGCGCGAGGCGGTCGAAATCCTCGGGGGGAAGCCGCCGGAGCAGCCCGTTGGCGGAGGCGGATGGCTGGAGCCGTGTCATGGTCCCTGTCCGACAGGCAAGGGCACCCAGCACAATTCGGGTATCATCACCGAGAAGAAACGTCGAAGGTGCCGACACTCTAGCATCGTTCCCGAGGCGAGATAGTCGTCGCCCGCCTTTGTCGGGTGGCAGACGTTACGGGCGCCCCGGTGCTGGCGCGCGCGCCGCCGTCGCCGACACCGCCTCTGCTCCATCCTCCGCGCCATCCTCCGCGCGGTCGATCCGGCCGGGTGCTCCGCTCTCCCCCGTCCGGCGCCGGAGGCGCGCCGCCGCCGTTTCGCGTCCGCGCCGGTTCGGCTAAGCTCCCCCGGCAGCGCGGCAAGGAACGGACGCCAGGTGGGGCTCGACGACGACATCGCGATACTGAGCGCCGCGCCGCTGTTCGGCTTCCTGGGCCGGGACGCCCTGCGCCTGCTCTCCTTCGCCGCCGAGCGCCGCAGCCTCGCGGCGGGCGAGCGCCTGTTCGCGCAGGGCGAGCGCGGCGACGGCGGCTTCGTGGTGATGTCGGGCACCCTGACGCTGACCCCGCGGGGCGGCCGCGCCGCCCCCGTCACGGTCGGGCGCTCCAGCCTGATCGGCCGCCTCGCCCTGTTCCAGCGCGGCGAGCGCCCCTGCGACGCCGATGCGACCAGCCCCGCCGAGGTGGTCCGCATCACCCCGACCCTGATGCGCCGGGTGCTGGAGGAGTTTCCCGACGCCGCCCGGGCGATTCACGGCGAACTCAGCACGGACCTCGCCACCTTCGCGGGCGACCTCGCCAGCCTCGGCGACCGGTTCGACCGCATCGCGCCGTAACCGCCCGCCTCCGCCGGCGTCGGGGCTTCGCCCCGCGGCGCTGACGGTCCCCGCGATCTCACCCCACCGCCACCGGCCGGGCGGCCGCCGCAGGTCCGGACGACCCGGTGCCTTCGGTCGCCGAGGCGCCCTTCGCGCGGCCCGACCGGGCCCGCGGCGGCCCGACCGGGCGCGCGGCGTCGCGATCGAGGCACGCCGCCGGAGCGCCGAGGGCGCGCGCCGTTAAGGAGCCCGACATTCCGTCAGGCTATAGCCTTGGTCGAGTCGGGACAAACACACTAAGTTCGACTCGACCCCAGGCTCCTGATCCGCTCAGAGGGATGGGATGGGCCTGCTGTGTCATCGGTGATCATTGATCAGTTTGAGGAGATACTGTCATGAGCGTCGTAAAAATGGCCTTGGCCGGTTTTCTCGTCAGTAGTTCGGCGTGGCTCGCAGTGCCGGCGCAGGCGCATGAGAGCCTGCGCTCGTACATCGTCGCCCAAAACGCCGCCCATGACGCGAATGTTCGTGCGATTCAGTCTCGGAGAGACTTGCACGCCGCGAACGTTGCTGTGCTCCAGGGCGATTATGGTGCGGCCCAGGTGTACGGGCATGCCGCCGCCGTCCGGCAGGCGCAATCCGATGGAGACGCCCGGTTCGCGTATCACGCCGGCCAGGCCGCCCGCATCGAGCGCTATTACGGCGACTGAACGACGATCGCGCCCGGCTCGGTCGCCCCAGGTCCCATCGGGGCGGCCTGAGCCGGGGCCTCGTCCCGAACCCTTGCGACCCGAATCGCCGGCGGACGACGGACGCGGCAGCGGGACGGTCTCGGACCCGCATCCGTTCGATCCCGCCCGGAGCCGGCCTTTGCCGGCACTTGGCCGGCACCCGGCCGGCCTTTGTGGTCGTCGATCCCCTCCGCGGAAACCCTTTGTGATGGAATCGGGTGCAAGCTCGGTCGGAGGTGACATCCGGCGCACGTGGCATCCCGGCCTTCGGCCCGGGATCGCACGCCCGGGCCCCGTGTGCCCGCGGGCCCGGGTCGGCGCCCTGCGGAGGGACATGGGATGGCGGAGCGCCAGGAGGATCAACCGATGAGCCGGAGGACGCAGGCGGCGACCGTCGCCTTCTTCGGGCTGGCCGTCCTGGGTGCCGGATTCCTGATCTACGAGCAGTCGACCCGCCTGCTGGTCTGCTACGAGACCAACGCCACCCTGCCCGACGAGGCCTACGTCGACATCATGATCCGCGACATCGTCAAGAACGGCGATCACGGCGGACGGGCCTATGCCAACCGGCTCGACTATCTCGGGGACAAGACCGAGTGCTGCACCATCGAGCGGGTGCCCAGCCCCATCGCCGAGGGGCGGCCGGGCCGGCGCGAGGTCTCGGTCTCGGCCAAGTACTTCAACACCGCCATGAAGGACTACTTCTTCATCGAGCGGCGCTACGACGCCTGCGGCCATGCCAGCGCCAAGCCCATGACTGCGGGCTGATGACCGCGGGCGAATTTTTCCGGGTTCAGGTCTGCGGGGGAACGTCTTCGGGTGAACGTCCTCGGGCCGACGCCGTCCGGCCGGGCCGGTCGAGTCCGGCCGGGCCAGGGCGCCCGCCGGCGTGCCGCGCGAGGCCGCGCAAGGCCGCGAAGGTGACAGGCCGGACGGGCTTTTGTAAGCACGGGGCCCGTCCCGATCCGTTGCCGGAACCTGCCCCATGTCGCACCCCGCGTCCCCCACCGACCTCGCCGCCACCATCGAGACCGCCTGGGAGGAGCGTGCCGGCATCGACACCGGCACCAAGGGCGCCGTGCGCGAGGCCGTCGACGCGGCCCTCGACCTCCTGGATTCCGGCAAGGCCCGGGTCGCCGAGAAGGTCGGCGACGACTGGCAGGTCAACCAGTGGCTCAAGAAGGCGGTGCTGCTGTCCTTCCGCCTCAACGACATGGAGATCATCCATGGCGGCCCCGACGGCGCGACCTGGTGGGACAAGGTGCCCTCGAAGTTCGAGGGCTGGAAGAAGAAGCATTTTCGCGAGGCCGGCTTCCGCGCCGTGCCCGGCTGCGTCGTGCGCCGCGGCTCCTACATCGCCCCCGGCGCCGTGCTGATGCCGAGCTTCATCAACCTCGGCGCCCATGTGGGCGAGGGCACCATGGTCGACACCTGGGTCACCATCGGCTCCTGCGCCCAGGTGGGGAAGAACTGCCACATCTCCGGCGGCGCCGGCATCGCGGGCGTGCTCGAGCCGCTGCAGGCCAACCCGGTCATCATCGAGGACAACTGCTTCATCGGCGCCCGCGCCGAGGTGGCCGAGGGTGTGATCGTCGGCGAGGGCAGCGTGCTCTCCATGGGCGTCTACATCGGCGCCTCGACCAAGATCATCGACCGGACCACCGGCGAGGTCATGTACGGCCGCGTGCCGCCCTACTCGGTGGTGGTCTCCGGCACCACGCCGGGCAAGGACCTGCCCGACGGCAGCCCCGGCCCGGGCCTCTACTGCGCCGTGATCGTCAAGCGCGTCGATGCCGGCACCCGCTCCAAGACCGCCATCAACGAGCTCCTGCGCACCTGATCCGGGCGGCGCCGGGTCGCTGGACCGCGTTCCGGGCGAAGCCCCATTCGGAGCGGCGCCGGGTCGCTGGACCGTGTTCCGGGCGAAGCCCCTCCTGGGGCGGCGCCGGGTCGCTGGACCGAAATCCGAGCGGAGCCCCTCCTGGGGCGGCGCCGGGTCGCTGGACCGAAATCCGGGCGAAGCCCCTCCTGGGGCGGCGCCGGGTCGCTGGACCGAAATCCGAGCGAAGCCCCTCCTGGGGCGGCGCCGGGTCGCTGGACCGAAATCCGAGCGAAGCCCCTCCTGGGGCGGCGCTCGGTCGCGTGCCGGTGCGGCCGGCCATGCCCCATCTGGGGCCGGTGAGATCGTTCCGGATGCGAGGGAGAGGCGTACGATGATCGACCCGGCCCATTCCGCCCGCAGCTTCGCGCTGACCTTCGCCGGGCGTCGCGTGCCGACGCCCTACGACGTCGTCGGCAGTGGCCCCGACGCCCTGCTGCTGCCCGCCCTGTCCTCGATCTCGGCCCGGGTCGAGATGCGGCCCCTGGCCAAGGACCTCGGCCACGCCTATCGCTGCCTCGTGCCGGACTGGCCGGGCTTCGGCGACCATGTCCGCGCCCGGGTGCCCATGACCCCGGAGACGATGCACGCCTACCTCGACGCCCTGCTGGCGGCGGCCCCCGGGCCCTACGCCCTCGGGGTCGGGGCCGGCCACGCCGCCGGCTACCTCATGGCCGCGGCCCGGCGCCACCCCGGGCTGTTCGCGCGCCTCGTCCTGATTGCCCCGACCTGGCGGGGGCCCCTGCCCACCGCCCTGGGACCGGAGCGCCGGGGCCTGTTCGCCGGCCTGCGCCGGGCCGTGGAGCTGCCGCTCCTGGGCGACGCCCTCTACCGCATCAACATCAGCCGCCCCGTCATCGGCCGGATGATGCGGGCCCACGTCTATGCCGACCCCGACCACGTCACGCCCGGAGTCATCGCCGACAAGCACGCCATCACCCGTCAGAACGGCGGCCGCTTCGGCACCGCCGCCTTCGTCACCGGCGGCCTCGACCCGTTCGCGAACCGCCGGGACTTCCTCGACCTGTTCGAGGCCCCCGACCTGCCGCCGATCCTGGTCCTGCGGCCGGAGCGGGCCCCGCGCCGCTCCGGCGCCGAGATGGACGCGCTGATCGCCACCGGCCGGGTCGCCCGGGCCTCGGTGCCGGGCGCACTCAGCCCGCACGAGGAATATCCGGGCGAGGTGGCGGACGCGATCCGCGCCGGCTGAGCGGCGCGGGGCGAAACCCCCGCGACCTCGACACGACCCCGCCGGTATACCGGCGCGTCCCGCGCCTCACATCTGCTGGGTCTGCGCGCCGCTGTCGGGCCGCGCCGGACCGAGATTCGGCTCTTCGCCCATCGGCTCGTTCTGGACCACGGTGAACACGCCCTTGCCGTCGAGGGACGGCCCGCTGGTCCAGCGCCCCGCCGGCGGCGGCGAGCCGTCCCGGGTGGTGGCGAAGAAGTTGTAATTGAACTTCTCGTGTTCCTTGCTCTGCGGGAAGCTGTTCGGGATCGGCAGGTTGCCTTCGTGGCCACCCATCTCCTCGATCACCGCGAGCCACTGCTGCTGGTGCATGGTGTCGCGCGCGATGAGGAAGTGCAGCATGTCCTTCATGCCGGCATCATGGGCGGCATTGAACAGGCGAACCGCCAGGACACGGCCGGTCGTCTCGGCGGCGACGTTGCAATACATGTCCGCCGCGAGGTTTCCACTGGCGTAGACATGGCTCATGTCGAAGGGCACGCCGTCGCAATTGGCCGGATAGGCCGCCATGCCGGTGGAGAGGACGTGCCGGTGCAGCATGCCCTCGATGGTGTGGCGCGGGTTGCCGCCGCCCATCACGGCGCCCACGACCCCATCGGCCGCCCCCGCCTCCTGCAGCGTCGCCGGCGCGGTCTCGAGGTTCAGCGCCACCGCGGTGGCCAGCATCTCGATGTGGCCGATCTCCTCCGTCGCGGTGTTGAGCAGCATGTCGCGGTACTTGGTCGTCGGCCCGCGCGCGCCCCAGCCCTGGAAGAAGTACTGCATGCAGACGCGGATCTCGCCCTCGATGCCGCCGATCGCCTGCTGCAGCATGCGTGCGAAGATCGGATCCGGCTTGTCGACCTTCACCGGGTATTGGAGGCGCTT
Organism: Methylobacterium sp. AC690; assembly: GCF_979256535.1. Lineage (NCBI taxonomy): Bacteria > Pseudomonadati > Pseudomonadota > Alphaproteobacteria > Hyphomicrobiales > Methylobacteriaceae > Methylobacterium > Methylobacterium sp. AC690. Next base: position 7,599 of record NZ_CEEDOX010000013.1, read on the forward strand.
ATCATAGTATAACATGCAGAAATCTCGCCATGCTCGAACAAAAACAGCCCGCTCGTCACGATAACGGCGGTGCGATGGACGTGCATACGGAGACGTTGGTCTCCGGATATCCCGAGAACCGTGAGAGTCACTGGGTGTTCAATTTTTTTAGAGGATGCAATTTCTTTCAGCTGAGGGCGCATCTAGCCTCGAGCACCGGCATCTTTCCACAGAACTCACGGCCCGAGCGGGGGTTGATCCAGGCGGACCAGCACGGGTCCTGTCGTGGACACTCAAGGGTCCTGTCGTGGACAATTAGGGGAGGGGATCGTGAGCGAGTGGCGTGCGCGCCCCGGTGCGCTGGGGCCGAACTGCCTGCATCTGTGCGTCGACATGCAGCGCATGTTCCTGGAGGAGACCGACTGGCACACGCCCTGGATGGCCCGGGTCCTGCCGCGGGTCGAGCGCCTCGTGGCCGCGCATCCGGAGCGCACCATCCTCACCCGCTTCATCCCCGCCCAGCATCCCGGCGAGGGTCGCGGCACCTGGGCCGGCTACTACCGGCGCTGGGCCTCGATGACCCGGGATCAGCTGCCGCCCGGCCTGGTCGACCTCGCCCCCGGCCTCGCCCGCCTCACGCCGCCGGCGGAGATCCTGGACAAGACCGTCTATTCCCCCTGGCTCGGCACCGATCTCGATGCCCGCCTCCAGGCCCGCGGCGTCGACACCCTGGTGATGACCGGCGGCGAGACCGAGGTCTGCGTGCTCGCAAGCGTGCTGGGAGCCGTCGACCTCGGCTACCGGGTCTTCGTCGTCACCGACGCCCTGTGCAGCTCCTGCGACGAGGCGCACGACGCCCTGCTGACGATGTACCATCGCCGCTACGGCCAGCAGGTCCACCCCGTGACCACCGAGGAGGTCCTGCTCGCCTGGACGTGAGGCGGTCAGCCATGTCTGAGCAGGCGTCCGCCGGCCAAGCCGTTGGCCCCGATCACGAGGCCGACCACGAGCGCGTGCAGGGCAAGGTCCGTCGCGGTGGCGTCGTGCGGATGGAACGGCACCAGGAGCGCCGCCGAGGCCGCCGCCGCCGAGAGCCCCGCCAGGGCGGCGGTCAGGTTGGGGCGCAGCGGACAGGCCCGGCGCAGCATCCAGACGAGAGCCAGCGACAACGGAAGCGAGAAGGTGAGGAGGAACGCGACGCATCCGCCGGTCTGGTGCATGTCGGCGGGATCGGCACCAGGCACCGCCCAATCGCGCAGGCAGCCGACGCCGCTGGCCCCGATCCAGAGGGCGGCCGGCGCCAGGGGTAGCAGGGCCCAGGTGGAGGCGCGCCCCGGTACGCTGGTCTGGAACGCCGCGACCGCCGCCGCGACGGCGGTCAGCACCGCCCCGAGCGCGGCGTAGCGCAGATCCGCCACGGCCATGCGGGTGCGCAGGGCCTCGAGATCGGCGAAGGGCATCAGGGCGAGGCCCAGCCCGGCGGCGGCCGCGCACCAGGCGAGGGCCCGGAAGGCCGGCCCAGGCAGCCGCCGGACGGGCTGCAGACCGACCGCGAGGCTGTCCACCAGACGCTCATGCGCGGACGTTCGGGCCGTGTCAGACATCGTGGGTTCCTCGCTCACCTGCCCGGGGCCCGGCCTCGTCCCGGTCCGCGGAGCCCGATCCCAGCGTCCGTCGCAGGGCCTTCAGTGCCCGGTGCAGGTTGACCTTCAGGGCACCCTTTGTGCGCCCCGTCAGGGCGGCCGTCTCGTCCAGGCTGCGCTCCTGAAGCGCGAGATGCTCGACGGCCTGGCGCTGGCCTTCCGGCAGGGCGGCGACGGCCCGGGCCAGGACCCGCTCCCGGTCGCGCGCCTCCAGGCGGTGGCCCGGCGCCGGCCCCCGATCGACCTCCGCTTCGTAGGCGATGGGATCGTGGACTTCCCGCGGGCGGCGACCGGCCCGGCGCATCCCGTCGATGGCCCGGCGCTGGGTGATGGCGCGCAGCCAGGGCAGGAAGGGCCGGGCCGGATCGTAGGTCGCCCGCGCCCGGTGGATCGTCAGCAGCACGTCCTGCACCACGTCGTCCACGGCATCCGCCCGGACCCCCTGCGCCCGCACCATTCCGGCAATCACCGGAAGGCAGTCGCGCAAAAGGCGGCGATAGGCCTCCGCGTCACCTGATTGTGCGGCGGCCATGTCGGATGCGAGCGCCTGATCCTGGCTCATGCGTGCGGTGAATCCGCTGGCCGCCGCGGAGTGCCGGACGACCTTCGCCCAGCCGAAGGCGTCGCGGGTCCGCAGGGTCGGCCGATCGTGTCCAGCCGGGACGGCACAGGCCATCGGGGGTGCTCCATGATCCGAGAGGCCGACATCGGGGTCGGCTCTCCCGCATCAGGCTTGTTCGCTCCCGTCTCCCCGGAGGTTACGGAGCGCATGGGACCGACCTCACGAAATTCTCCTCTCACGCGGAAAAGCGGATCACGCGACAAGGCTGAAGCGGTCGACGTCGCGCAGGAGATCGAGGAAGGCGCGGGCGCCGTGGTCGAGGGCGCGGTCCCCCGCCTCCGCGGTCCCGAGCCGGGCGTCTCCGATGGCGCCGGCCGGGTTGAGGTCCTCCGCCCGCCAGGCGAAGGCAGCGGGACGGCCCGCGCGCAGATGGGTGAAGGTCTGCGCCATGGCCAGCGTGCGCGGCGTGAAATTCGCGATCTCGGAACGTCGCACCAGATCTGGCCGCAAGGCCAGCATCAGGGCGGTCTCGACGCCGCCGCCATGGATGCCGTGACGGATCTCCGCCTCGGGGAACAGTCCGTCGGGATAGCCGAACCGACTCCAGGCGGTGGTCACCGCCACCATGGCGTGGCGCCCGCGCAGGTCACCGGCCACGAGGTCGATCAGGCCGCTATTGCCACCATGCGAGGTCACGATGACGAGCTTGCCGCAACCGGCGCGGCGGACGGCATCGCCGATCCCGGTCCAGGCCTCCAGGGCCGTCGCGGTGGTCAGTGACAAGGTCCCGGGGAAACTCGCGTGCTCGTCGGACTTGCCGACGACCTGGGTCGGCAGGAGCAGGACGTCGAGATCTGCGGCTGACAACGTCGTGAGGCGCGCCAGATAGCCCTCGGCGATGATCGCGTCAGTGGCCAGCGGCAGGTGCGGGCCGTGCTGCTCGATGGCGGCGACGGGCAGCACCGCGATGGTCCGGCCCATGTCGCGATCCCGGAACTCGTCCGTCGTCAACTCGGCCCAGTGGCGTATCGGCATCTCCGCTCTCCTCGGGCGAAGCGATCGGGACGCCGCGCGCAGCCCTGCCTGCCACGGAATCCCTGCCTCCTCCAAGGGGCGCGCCGTACCGGACCGTCGAACGCGAGGAAGGCCGGAGGCATGAATGCCCCGGCCCTCTCTCAGAGGGTGGATCGACGATTCAACGGGTGCGTCGCAGGAGCCAACCGGCGCCAAACGCGGCGGCAGCCACGAGGAGGAGCGTGGTACCCTTGTTCTCATCGGCCCGCAGGGCGACGGCGCGACTGCGTCGGACGGCCTCGTCCTGATACAGCCGACCACGGTCCTGAAGGTCGCCCGCGATCGCCCGGCTCCGGTGACGAGCCCCGTCGATAAGATGGGCTCCGTCGCGCTGGATCTCATCGGCGGCGGTGCGGGCCCGCCCATAGGCAGACTGGACGGCTCCGGCTGCCTGATCGTAGGCGCCCTCGGCCTGCGGACGAACCCGTCCAGTCACGGCACCGAGTGCGGAGCGCCCGCGGCCCCGGATATTCCGGATTCCACCCTCGATCTGGTCGCGGTTCATCTTGAAGATCCTTCTCGTCTCGTCCCTTGCCGGCACAACCGAACGTGCGCGGTCTCTTCGGCCAGGACTGTTTCGATGCTGCGGCGGGTCGGCCCGGCAGCCCGACGCCTCGGCCCATCCGGAGCCGAGGCGCAGGGACGATCCGCTCAGATCTTCTTGACGGCGTCGGCCGCGCTCTGGGCCGCACCCTTGATGCCGTCCTTGGCATCGCCGACCGTCTTCTGGGCTTCGCCCTTCAATTCCTGAGCCTTGCCCTCGGCCTGCAGCTTCTCATTGCCGGTTGCCGAACCAATGCCCTGCTTGATGTTGCCGACGGCCTCGTTGGCGAGACCCTTGATCTTGTCCGTCGTACTGCTCATCAAACGCTCCATCAAGTTGGTGTCAGGCTGAACGTCCGGTCGCAGAATGCAACCCGGCGTCGTCAGGCAAGCGTAACGGTGCCTACTGCCGTTGGTTCCATATCCGACAGTTCCCCGCACGCGAGGCCCCCTGTTGGCTATGCCTCCCGACGCGGCGCCGCAAACGTCTCTCTTGCATCGCAAGAAGATCGACTGTCCGGATGCCCGGTCGCCCAGCATCTCAAATTTTTTAGCGGCTTAACCCAAAAATTTTGCAGACGAACGGAAGGTTTGCCCGAGGTATAGATCCTTGAATTCAAAATAATTGCCGATAAAACCGAAACTCCCAAACAAGAGTTGAGTCGAGGAAGCCGCCCATGACCGCGCGTACTGCTGCGCCTGTCCCGCCCGGGACGACGTCGATCGCGCCCGCCGGCGTCGCTGCAAGCCGCGTGGCGCCTGCGGCGAAGGTGGATGCGCCCCCGCTCGGTCGGTGGGGACAGCTCGTTCTCGGCGTGCTGTGCATGTCGATGATCGCCAACCTGCAATATGGCTGGACGCTGTTCGTCGATCCGATCCAGCAGAAGTTCGGTTGGGAGCGCACTGCGATCCAGTGGGCCTTCACGATCTTCGTGGTGATGGAAACTTGGTTGGTGCCGATCGAGGGCTGGTTCGTCGACAAGTACGGTCCGCGCCTCGTCACCATCTTTGGCGGCGCCCTCTGCGCCCTCGGCTGGGTGTTGAACGCCTATGCCGACACATTGACCTTGCTGTACGTGGCCGCCGCCATCAGCGGCGTCGGCGCCGGCGCGGTCTACGGCACCTGCGTGGGCAATGCCCTGAAGTGGTTTCCAGACAGGCGCGGCTTCGCAGCCGGCCTCACCGCCGCCGGTTTCGGCGCGGGCTCGGCCCTGACCGTGATCCCGATCGCCAACATGATCCGCGACTCGGGCTACCAGCACACCTTCTTCGTGTTCGGCCTCGGCCAGGGCTTGATCGTCATGCTGGCGGCGCTGCTCCTCGTCTCGCCCAGCGCCGCCTTCAAGGATCGGATGCTGGCCGGCCGCACCGCGACTGTGAACACCGTCACCCGGCGCCAGTACTCGACCGCCGAGATGGTCCGGACGCCGGTCTTCTGGCTTCTCTACCTCATGTTCGTGATGATGGCCGCCGGTGGCCTGATGGCGGCTGCCTCCCTCGCTCCCATCGCCAAGGACTTCAAGGTGGCAGGGGTCGAGGTCTCGCTCATCGGCATCACCCTGCCGGCCCTGACTTTCGCGCTCACCATCGACCGGGTGCTCAACGGTGTGACGCGACCGTTCTTCGGCTGGGTCTCGGACAAGATCGGGCGCGAGAACACGATGGTCATCGCTTTCATGATCGAGGGTGCTGGCATCCTGGCGCTTGGGATGTTCGCCCATATCCCCATGGCCTTCGTGCTGCTGACCGGCCTCGTCTTCTTCGCCTGGGGGGAGATCTACTCCCTGTTCCCAGCCACCTGCAGCGACACCTACGGCGACAAGAACGCTGCGGCCAATGCCGGTCTCCTCTACACCGCAAAGGGCACCGCTGCCCTGCTCCTGCCCATCCTGCTCATGATCCAGGCCAAGACCGGCAGCTGGCAGAACGTGTTCTACGCCGCCTCCGGCATGGCCTTCCTGGCCGGGTTTCTCGCGCTCTTCGTGCTGAAGCCGATGCGCGCCCGGTTCATCGCCCGGAGCTGACCCGATGGCACGCTGGCTCCGCTACCTCCACGACGGCGCGCGCGGCTTCGGCCGCCTCGACGGCGAGACCATCCACGTTCACACGGGCGATCTGTTCGCCGAACCGACACCCACCGGCGCGACCCTGCTGCTCTCCGAGGTCACCCTCGACCTGCCGTGCAGGCCTTCGAAGTACATTGCCCTGTGGAATAACTTCCACGCCTCCGCAGAGAAGCAGGGCCTGACCCGGCCCGACGTGCCGCTGTACTTCGTGAAGCCGGCAAGCTGCTACCTTGCGAGCGGCCAGACGATCACGGCGCCTGAGGGCTCAGGGCGACTGCTGTTCGAGGGCGAACTCGGGATCGTGATCGGAAAGCGCGGTCGAGACCTCACGCCGGAGACGGCGGCCGCGCACATCTTCGGCTACACGTGCGTGAACGACGTCACCGCCCTGGAGGCGCTGAAGGCCGATCCGAGCTTCGTGCACTGGACCCGCTCCAAGGGCTTCGACGGCTTCGGCCCCTTCGGCCCGGTGATAGCCACCGGCATCGATCCCGAGGTGCTCGATGTGGCGGTGCGGGTGAACGGGCGCGAGCGCCAGCGCTATCCTCTCGCCGACATGATGCGCCGGCCCGCCGAACTCGTGGCCGAGCTCTCTCGGGACATGACCTTGGAGCCGGGCGACCTCATTGCCTGCGGCACCTCGGTGGGCAGCGGCCCGATCCCCAAGGGCGCCACGGTGGAGGTCGAGATCGCCGGCATCGGCGTGTTGTCGAACAGCGTTTCATGAGACACCCGACGCCCACGAAGCGGCCGTGATCAGGACAGGTTTTAAGGACACCCATATGAGCATCGCGATCGTCGGCGCCGGCGCCATCGGAGGATTTCTCGGCGTGCGCCTCGCCCATGCGGGCGAGGACGTCACCTTCATCGCGCGCGGCGCCAACCTCGACGCCATCCAGCGGAACGGTATGCGGCTGATCGAGGAGGACGGCTCCGAGATCCACGTGACGAACCTCAAGGCCACCAAGTCGATGGCCGAGGCGGGCCAGCACGACATCGTGCTCCTCACCGTCAAGGCGCATCAGGTCGGGCCGATCGCGGCCGACCTGCACCACCTCATCGGACCCGAGACGATGGTGGTGACGATGCAGAACGGGATCCCGTGGTGGTACTTTCTGCAGGGGCATGGCGGGGACCTGACGGGTACGCACCTGGAGACCGCCGATGCGGGCGGCCTCATCGCCCAGCACCTCGACCCGAAACACGTCATCGGGTCGGTGGTATACCCGGCCGCCGTGCTCACCGAGCCCGGCGTGGTTCAGGTGGTGGAGGGCCACCGCTTCGGCCTCGGGGAACTGGACGGGTCGATGTCCCCGCGGGTGCAGTCCCTGGCCCAGACCCTGATCAGGGCGGGCTTCCGCGCTCCGGTGACCAGCGACATCAGGGCGGAGATCTGGCTCAAGCTGTGGGGCAATCTCAGCTTCAACCCGATTTCGGCGCTGGCCCACGCCACCCTGGTGGACATCTGTCAGTTTCCCGAAACCCGCGCTCTCGCCGCCGACATGATGCGGGAAGCGGAGACGATCGCGAACCGCCTCGGCGTCACCTTCAAGCTCGGCATCGAGCGCCGCATCGCGGGTGCCGAGAAGGTCGGCGCCCACAAGACATCGATGCTGCAGGACGTGGAGGCCGGGCGGCCGATCGAGCTCGAGGCTCTGGTCGGCTCGATCATCGAACTCGGGCGCCTCACCGACACCCCGACGCCCCATATCGACACCGTTTACGCCCTGATGCGCCTCCTCGCCCAGAGCCTGGAGCGAGCGCAGGGGCGCCTCTCCATCACGCCGGCCTGAACTCCAGACATTCGAGGATGATGACCATGGCCGAGACCGCCGCACTGACGACCGCCGCCACCACTCTCCACGCCCTGATCCGCGCGGGGGCCGAGGAGGCTACCGCCCTGTCGAGCCCCGGTGGTGTGCCACTAACCTTCGGTCAGCTCCGTACGCTCACGGACCGGACGATCGCGGCCCTCAACGCGCAGGGCATTGGTCGGAACGATCGGGTCGGCATCGTCCTCGACAATGGGCCGGAGATGGCGGCCGCCTTCATGGCCATCGGAGCGGGCACGACGGCGGCCCCCCTCAATCCGAGCTACAAGGCGGACGAATTCACGTTCTATCTCTCTGACCTCAACGCCCGCCTGCTGGTCGTCGCTGCAGGCTCCGAGAGCCCGGCAGTGGCCGTGGCCGCGCGCCTCGGGGTGCCGGTGGTGCGTCTGACGCCCACCCCGGCGGAGGGGGCCGGCAGCTTCAATCTATCCTTCGAGGGCTCCGCCGCAGCTCCGGCGGCCCAGGGCGGCCCGGCCCAGCCCGACGATATCGGCCTCGTGCTGCACACCTCGGGCACCACCTCGCGCCCGAAGATCGTGCCCCTGAAGCAGTCGAACGTCTGCGCCTCGGCCCGCAACATCCGGACCACCCTGGCCTTCACGGCCGAGGATCGGGGCCTCAACATCATGCCGCTGTTCCACATCCACGGGCTGATCGCCGGCATCCTGGCGCCACTCTCGGCCGGCGGCCAAGTCTGCTGCACCCCGGGTTTCAACGCCTTGAAGTTCTTCGGTTGGATGAACGAAGTCCACCCGACCTGGTATACGGCGGTGCCGACGATGCACCAGGCGATCCTGGGCCGCGCCTCCCGCAACCGGGAGATCATCGAGGCCAATCCCCTGCGCTTCATCCGCTCCTCTTCTTCCTCCATGCCGCCGCAGGTCATGAAGGAAATCGAGGAGGTTTTCGGCGCACCTTTGATCGAGGCCTACGGCATGACGGAGGCCTCTCACCAGATGGCCTCGAACCCACTCCCGCCGCGCCCCCACTACGCCGGATCGGTCGGTCTCGCCGCCGGTCCGGAGATTGCCATCGTGGACGAGGATGGCGAGCCCCTGCCCGCCGGCGAGACCGGCGAGATCGTCATCCGCGGCGACAACGTGATGGCGGGCTACGAGAACAACGACAAAGCCAATGCGGAAGCCTTCACCAAGCAGGGCTGGTTCCGCACCGGCGACCAGGGTTCGCTCTCATCCGAGGGCTACCTGACCATCACAGGGCGTCTCAAGGAGATCATCAACCGAGGCGGTGAGAAGATCTCGCCCCGCGAAGTCGACGAGATTCTCATGGACCACCCGGCGGTCTCGCAGTGCGTCACCTTCGCGATGCCGCATGACAAGCTCGGCGAGGACGTCTGCGCCGCGATCGTGCTGCGCGAGGGACACCACCTCGTCGAGAAGGAGTTGCGCGGCTTCGCCTCGGAGCGGCTCGCCGCCTTCAAGGTGCCGGCCAAGATCATGATCCTGGACGAGATCCCGAAGGGCGCCACCGGCAAGCTCCAGCGGATCGGCTTGGCGCAGAAGCTGGGTCTGGTCTGAAGCTGAAACGAACACGCGGCAGGTCCAGGATGTCCCGGACCTGCCCGGACGGGTCGTCCAACCCTCGGAGTCGCTCAGGCTGACAGGACCCTGCCGACGCGGCTCTCGATCGCGTCCCAGACCGAGACCGCCAGATCAGGCCCGCCGAGGCGTTTGATTGCCCGGATCCCGGTCGGCGAAGTGACGTTGATCTCGGTGAGATTGCCGTCGATGACGTCAATCCCCACCAGGATCAGTCCCCGACGCTTCAGCTCCGGGCCTATGGCGGCGCAGATCGCGCGCTCGCGTTCGGTGAGATCCGAAGCCGCCGCCGCTCCACCGCGGACCATGTTCGAGCGGATGTCGTTGAGGGCAGGCACTCGGTTGATCGCGCCCATCGGCTCGCCGTCCACCAGAATGATGCGCTTGTCGCCCTCGGTGATGCGCGGCAGGAAGCGCTGCACGACCCATTGTTCGCGGAACGTCACCGAGAACAGGTCGAACATCGAGCCGAAATTCGCGTCCTCCGGCAGGACTCGAAACACCGCGGCTCCGCCATGCCCGTGCAAGGGCTTCATCACGATGGCGCCATGCTCGGCCCGAAACGCCTCGATCTCCGCCTTGTCACGGGTGATCAGGGTCGGTGGCATCAACTCCGGGAAGTCGAGGACGAACAGCTTCTCGGGCGCATTGCGGACCTCGGCCGGGTTGTTCACCACCAAGGTCCGCGGGTGGATCCGCTCCAGCATGTGGGTCGCGGTGATGTAGGCCATGTCGAAGGGCGGGTCCTGGCGCATCAGGACCACGTCAACGCTGGACAGGTCGATGCGCTCGGCGGGCCTAAGGGTGGCGTGCGCCCCCTCCACGTCCTGCACCGTGAGGGCCTCGACGCGGGCCGTCACGACCTGCCCCTGCATCGACAGTCGATCGGGGGTGTAGTGAAGCAGCCGGTGTCCCCGCGCCTGGGCCTCGAGCAGGAGCGCGAAGGTGGTGTCTCCGGCGATCCGGATCGCCTGGATCGGATCCATCTGCACCGCGACGGTCAGGGTCATGCTGTCAAACCTCTGTCTGGGGACGGGCCGCGTCGATGCCCGTCCCGACCGTAATGCGGTGTGCCGTGCGGCACCTTACTTCTGCGATTTCCCGCCGGTACGGCGGTCGTAGTCGCCGATGGCGGCCTTGCACTCGGGCGACAGGCGGGCACGGTTGCGATCCATGCAACGTTCCGCATCCTGGCTGTTGGGATCCACGCCGGCACACAGGCGGAAATAATCGTTCGCGCATCCCAGCTGAAGGCCCTGGTCCTCACGCTGGGCCTGGGCCGGGCTGACCGCCACCATCAGGAGGGCGAACGGCGCAATCCGCAGGGCCGTGTTGAGTCCTTTGTTGGAGCTCAAGAGTCGGGAGATAACCACGCGCATCCGGCGGTGTCCTTCAATCGAAAGTGGGGTGTGCGAAAGGGATAATGCGTTGGACGGGAGAGTGCGTTCGCGAAGAGTCAGGTCGTTCGAACGGAAGCGACACGGCATATCGGGCGCGACCGGCCCTTAGCAAGCGCTCCCGCCGCCGCGTGTTCCATGCCTTCGATCCCGCACCCAGCGGGGTTCGAAGCGCCACGATGACGCCGCTCCCGCAAAAAAGCCCCGCTCGCCGGGCGAGCGGGGCCGAGTACAAGGGAGGAAATGCCCGCCATGGGCAGTCCACGGCTTAGCAAATCGTGGGCCATGGCATGAGCCGAGGAGCGTGGCAGGGAAGCCACGCCCGATCGGCCTGCCGTGAGTAGGGCATGGAAGACGAAGGCGCTCCGGCCATCGCAAGGTTCCGTTAACCACCCCATGCTGATCTCTGACGGCATCACCCCGATACCGGAACGGCCCGGATGCGGTGGTGGCAGGCCCGGCGACGGCTCGCCTCAGAGATCGAATGGAATCGGAAACCAGCCGATGAACACCCACAGGTTGCCCGATACCGGCGGCGCCGATCGCCGCCCCGAGCGTCCGACGGCCACGGTCGTGACGTTCCCGGCCCCGGCGCGCCGCTTCCGGAGAGCGGACGCGGATGCGCCGCGGGGCGCCATCCTGCTCTTCACCGGAATTCGCTACGAGCGCATGCCCGAGCCGGAAGCTCCCGCGCCGCGCCTGCGCCGCCGGTCCTGACACCCGGCCGACGCGCGCCCGCATGGTACCCTTTTCCCGGACCGGACGCCGGCAGGCCCTGCGCCTGGCACCCTTCGCGACGCTGGCGCTCCTCGCCGGCTGCGCGCAGGGGGGCGATTTCGGGCGGCCCAAGGCCGGCGCCTGGAACAGTCTGATCGAGACCACCGGGACTCTGGCGGCGCGGGAGCGCGAGGAGCCGGCCTCGGCCTTTCCTTTCACCGACGAGGAACGCGCCCTGCGCGATCGCGCCTGGCGCTTCCTCATGCCGGCGGCCGGGCACGACGCGTTCACGGACATTCTCGCCAATCTCACGCGCACTCGGGTGCTGCCCGCCTCCTGGCGAACCGACGATCCGGCCGCCTATCACGACACCTTGATGGCTGAGAGCTTTCGCTCGCCAGTCTCGCGCTACCGGCGTCTGTCGGAGGATATCGGCACCGATGCCCGGCTGATCCCGCAATTCGCCGCTGTGGCGATGCGGGTGAAGGAGGGCGACGCCCTGCGCCTGCGCAGCCTGCCCTTCGCCAAGAGTCTGGACGACGGCGACGTACGCCAAGCCGCCATGCGGGTGGCCGAGAACCGCTGCCTCATCGCCTGGGTCCGCTTTGAGACCGGTCGCCGCTCCCGCCGCTACCGCTATGCGCTTGAGCACCTGCTGATCGAGGCGCCGGGGCCGGAAGGCTTGGCGGTCGGACAGACCTTAGCCGCCCTCGACGGACGGAGGCCGCTGCTTGATCCGTTGGTGCCGCCGGAAGCCGAGGCCCGATGCGGGCTGCTGCCGGAGACGGACGGCGTGGTCCCGATCCCTGCGCCGAGGCCGATCGTCGCGAAGCATTGAGGGCTGCTTCAGCCGCCGGCCTTCTCGTCGCCAGGGCTGTCGACGGTGCAGGAGACCGCCTGTACCGCCGCGTCGGCCGCCGCGCGTTGGCTCGGCAGGGCCGCGATCACACGCACGACCACGAACCCACGGGTGTCGCCGGCGACGATACGGACGTCGTGGCTGACCTCGTCCTCGTCGGCGTTGGCGAGCGCCTCGTCGTATTGTGCCCGGGTGAGCACCACGAGGTCGAGGGCGCCGCGCACCGCCGCTTGATCGGTCACCGCGTAGAATGCCCCCCGCGGCCCGTGTACCGCCAGGGACAGCATCAGTGCGCCCGTGCGCGCTGAAACCCGCATCGGTCCCTCGGAGAGGTCATAGGCGCAGAGCCCGACCGCCACCGCCGGATCCGGAATCGGAAGCCACGCTTCCACGGGCGGTGTGGTGTCGCCGGCCGCCACGGTGTTGATCGCCAAAGGATGGTCGAGGTTCTCTCCGGAACGCGCCCGCGATAGGGCATCGGACTCCGCCAGGCGCGGAATCAGCAGGATTGTGGCCCCGTGCACGAGGCCGGCGAGAACCAGTCCCGACAGGCTGGCGACGAGAAAGCGTCCCCGCGGCGTCATACGGCGCACCCAGTCCGGGTGATGGCCGGCACCGCCGAGCGGTCGAGGCTGCCCGCGCTGGCTGCCACGGGCGTGTCGTACAGGCGCAGGGCGAGCCGTACCGGCCCCTTGGCACGGGGCATTGGCAGCCAGTTGCCCGGCTGGACCTCCGGTGAAAGGGTGATCACGAACTGCCCATCGGCCTCGCGCAAAATCTCGGTGGCGGTGAAGCCTTCGCGCATGGGGGCGCTATCCGAATCGCGCGGCCCGCGTCCGGCCACCGTCACGGTCCAGGCACGGGCCGGCGGCGTCACGCCCGCCACGCGGTAGGTGCAGGCGGCATCGAGTTGCCGTCCGGATTCGTCCTGTTCGGCCGTGAGCAGCATGCCTTCACCGACCGCCAGTGGGATCTCGCCGCGCCGCGCGTTGACCGCACGGGCGTAAGGATCCGCACCCAAGGAGCCGACTTTCGGCCAAGCGGTCCAGGCCCCCACCCGGACGCCGCCGAAGAGATAGCCACCCCGCGTGGCGTAATCGGCCGTTGCGAGGCCGAGTCCCGCCCCCAGTGCCAGGGCGTAGAGCATCAGCGTCACGGTCGAAGCCTTGCGCACGCCGTGTCGCAGTGCGCGCGTCACGCGTCCGCCGGTCTCGGAGACCGGGCCTGCTTCCCGGCTCAGAGACTCGGAAGAGCGTGTTCGGGTCTGGTCCGGACGCAACCGCGCGACCGTCTCGGCGAATGTCATGCGCATGATCGCCGGTTACGGTGTGCCGATGCGGCCGCTGACGGCGCGGACCCCGTCCGCCACCGAGCCGGGGGCGTTCACGGGCTCAAGGGCAGAGGTTTTCTCGGGTGCTTTCAGGGAAGTTTTCTCCACCTGGCGGAACAGGCCGTTCATGCTGCCGATGACCTCGAAGGAGCGCCGGGAGAGTTTGCCGGCCGCGCTCGCCGCGGCGTTCACGGGGGCCGCGCTCTGCCCCGACTGGGCCACCGCACGGCCCGGATCCTTCAGGCCCGGCATGGGTTTGAGCTCGATACCCTGGTGGGCGACTTCCATCACGTCATGCCACGTCATGGCCGGCAACGAGCCGCCGGTCATCTTGTTGGTGGAGGTATGATCGTCGTTGCCGAACCAGACGGCGCCGACGTAATTGCCCGTGTACCCGACGAACCAGGCATCCCGGTAGGCGTTCGTGGTGCCGGATTTGCCCGCGACCTTGATGCCTTCCAGTGCAGCGCGCTTGCCGGTGCCTTCCTCGACGACCTTGGTGAGCATGTAGTTCATGTCGGCGACCACCTGGGTCGACAGCACCTGCTGCATCGGCTCGTCGGCATGGCGGTAGATCACATCCCCGGACGAGTTGCGGACCTCCATGGCCGCATAGGGCTTGGCCCTGCGCCCACCATTGGCGAACACCGCGTAGCCGGCGGCCTGGTCGATGACGTTCACCTCCGCCGAGCCGATCGGCAGGGAGACGGAATCGGTCAGTTGGGTGGTGATGCCCATGGCGTGGGCGGTCTCGATGATCTTCTTGCGCCCGGCGGCGGCCGCCCGGGCTTCGTGGGAGATGCCCATCGCCTTGCCCAGGGCGATCGACACCTGAATCGGGATGGTATTGATGGATTTCGCCACCGCAACGGTGAGCGTCGTGGCACCCGAGAACGAGCGCCCATAGTTCTGCGGGCACCAGTTGCCGATGCAGACGGGCCGATCGACGACACGGGTGTCCGGGCGATACAGGCCTGAGGCGAGACCGGCGGCGTAGACGTAGGGCTTGAACGATGAGCCGGGCTGGCGAAGGGCGTCGGTGGCGCGGTTGAACTGGCTCTCGCCGTAATCGGCACCGCCGACCATCGCCCGCAGGGCCCCGTCCGGATCGAGGATCACCATGGCGGCTTCGTCGACCTCGTACTGGTCTCCGAAGCGGCGCAGGGTGTTCTGCACCACCTCGTCGGCCCGGCGCTGGATGGTCAGGTCGAGGGGCGTCTTCACGGTGAGGACGCGGTCGCTGCGAAAGCGACCGGCATCGGCCATCTGCTTGATCTCCCCGAAGGCCCAGTCGAGATAGTAGTCCGCTGTGATGTCGCGGGTCCGGGTCACTGGTGTTGCGGGGTTGCGCAGCGCGGTCTGGATCTGGCCCTCGGTGAGGAAGCCGGCCTCGACCATGTTGTGCAGCACGTCGCCGGCGCGGGCGCGGGCCGCCGGCAGGTTCACGTGGGGGGCGTACTTGGTCGGCGCCTTGAACAGGCCCGCGAGCATCGCGGCCTCGGCCAGGGTGATGTCCTTGAGCGGCTTGCCGAAATAGTAATCCGCCGCTGCCACGGCGCCGAACGTGCCGCCGCCCATGTAAGCACGGTCGAGGTAAAGCTTCAGGATCTCGTTCTTGGAGAGGTGGCTCTCCAGCCAGAGCGCCAGGAAGGCCTCGTTGATCTTGCGTTCGAGGGAGCGCTCGTTGGTGAGGAACAGGTTCTTGGCGAGCTGCTGGGTGATCGACGAGCCGCCCTGGGTGTTGCCGCCACCGCGCGAATTCGACACCAGCGCGCGGGCGGTTCCGATGGGGTCGATGCCCCAATGCTCGTAGAAGCGCCGGTCCTCGGTGGAGACCAGCGCCTTGATCATGATGTCTGGAAAATCGTCGAGTTTCAGTGAATCGTCGTGCTTGATGCCGCGCCGTCCGACCTCGGTGCCGTAGCGGTCGAGGAAGGTCACGGCGAGGTCCTGGGCCTTCAGCCAGTTGTCGCTGGTCAGGTTGAAGGCCGGCTGCGCCAGGGCAAGCATCAGGACCGCGCCACCCGTACCGAGGGTCACCGCCTCGCTGGTCAGGTCGAGGGCGAAGCGTTTCCAGCCCCGCACCGAGAAGACGTTCATGCGCTCCTGGAAGCGCTCGTAGGTCTCTCCCGCCGTGCGGCCGCCGTCGTACAGGCTCGCGTTCACCCAGGCGTCGAAGGCGAGGGCGGCGTGCTTGATCCGAGTCGTGAGGGAGGTCGCTTTGGGCAGGCGCACCTGAGTTCCAGTCCTTCCGCACCCGGTTCCGGCACGACGCCGGCCCGCGCGATCCTAACAACACCCGCGCCCGGCCGCGAGGCTTCGTTCGCGGGAACGCCCGACAAGGGCAAGCGTCCCGCCGCCGCAGGCCATAACCTGTTCTTAACCTTGATGCTGGAATGGGGCGGCGTGGTGGCGTGGCGCCTCCCGACGCGGCGCGGCGTCATGCCGTGCGCCGGCAACGCTTGCTCCCGGGGCCGCGTTGCGGCACAGGAGCGGATCATCCGGATCCTCGCCGCTCCCAGCCCAAGGTGTTCCCCATGCGGGACCGCTCGGCCGCGCGTTCTCAAACGCAGCAGGCCTTCCCCGAAACCGTCCGTTCCGATCTCCCGGCTTCTCCGACCGACGAGCCGTTCTGGCGGACCAAGAGCCTGGAGGCGATGTCCCCGGCCGAGTGGGAGAGCCTGTGCGACGGCTGCGGTCGCTGCTGCCTCCTCAAGCTCGAGGACGAGGATACGGCGGAGGTCTACCACACCGATGTCGGCTGCACCCTTCTCGACGGCCATGGCTGCCGCTGCCGCGACTACGCACGCCGTCAGAAGCGGGTGCCCGACTGCGTGCGCCTGACGCCCGAGGCGGTGCGCACGATCCCGTGGCTGCCGCCGACCTGCGCCTATCGCCTGATCCGCGAAGGCCGCGATCTCTATGCTTGGCATCCGCTGGTTTCAGGCCGCGCGGCCAGCGTGCATGAGGCCGGCATCTCCGTGCGTGGCCGCGTCTCCGGCAACGAGGAGGAGTTCACCGCCGACGAACTCCTCGATCGGATCGTAACTTGGCCCAATCGCACGCCGGAGACCGAGGACGATGCCGAATAGGCGCGGCCTCAGGCGTCGAGCAGCGAGGGGACGGCATTCTCGGCGGTGATCCGGCGGGCCTCGGCCGCGTCGCGATGCATCTGAGCGATCAAGGCCTCCGCTCCGTCGAAGCGGACCTCCCCGCGGAGATACTCCAGGAACTCCACTGCGATCGTCTGGCCATAGAGGTCGCCGGAGAAATCGAACAGATTGACCTCGAGGAGCGGGGCGCCATCATCGAAGGTCGGGCGCCGGCCGTAGCTGGCGACCCCGTCCTTCACCCGGCCGTCGGGCAGGCGCACCCGGACCGCGTAGATGCCGTGGGCGAGATTGCAGGCGGGCAGCGCCACGTTGGCGGTGGGATAGCCGAGGGTGCGTCCGCGCTTGTCGCCGTGGCGGACTTCGCCTGCGACGAACCAGCGATAGCCGAGGAGCGCGTTGGCTCGCGCCACCGCACCCTCGGTAAGGGCCGCCCGGATCGCACTCGACGAGACCGGCTCCGCGCCCGCGCTCAGGGCGACAGGAGGGATGATCCGGCAGCTCAGGCCCGCTTGCGCGCAGAGATCGGCGAGGAGCGCCGGGGTGCCCTCGCGACCTCGGCCGAAATGGAAGTCGTGGCCGATGACGACGCCCGCAACACCGAGGTCGCGCACCAGCAGCCCCTCGACGAAGTCGCGCGCGCCGGTGCCCGCCAGGGTGGCGTCGAAGCGGCGCACGATGAGCCCGTCGAGGCCGAGATGGGCGAAGACGATCTCCTTGGCGTCCGCGTCTGTGAGGCGGAACATGGGGAGATGCGGCGCGAAATAGGCGCGCGGATGCGGCTCAAAGGTGAGGGCGACCGCCGGGTGGGCGGCCTCCTGCGCGGTCTCCCGCACGGCGGCGATCAGGGCCCGGTGACCCAGATGCACCCCGTCGAAATTCCCGATCGCCGCGATGGCACCGGCGATCGCGGGCGGCACCGGCTCGTCCTCGCGGCAGATCGTGAAGCGTCGCCCGGGCGCGGATGCGGCGGGCGGAACGGCGGATTCGTCGCCAGACGACATCGGATCTCAGGAGTTGCAGCGGTCGGGGTCGGGAGCTGTGGCGGCGGAACCTGTCGAAAACCGGTCGGAGGGTCAAGCGCGCGGGTTGAGTGCGGAGGTCGCGGTGGGGCTCGCCCCCGCTTGCACGCGCCGCCGCGCCTTCGCCGCGCGGCGCCCGATGTAGAGCAGTAGCCCCGTCACGAGGAACAGCGGCATCGTCAGGGCCGCGACGAGGAAGACCGGGGGGCCGAGGGGCCCGAAGATGCGCCCGCTGTGCACGTCGAGCATGTTGCCGGCGATGCGGACGCCGAGCGGGCGCTCCCCTCCGATCTCGCGCACGAGGATGCGCGCACTGGCCGCTTCGATCCGCGTGTCGTCGCGCCAGCCGTTCCGATTCTCGGAGCGGATGCGCACCGGCCCGGTGAGGCCCGCGGGCAGGAGCAGGGTGGCACGGGTGAAGTGTCCGTCATCCGCCGTGCGGAAGGCCGACCAGGCTGCGTCGAGGGACGGCGCTCCTGCGCTGCCCAGCCCCTCATCCTTCCGACGGCCTCCACCTACAGCCTCGCCCTTCGCCGCGGCATCCCTCCGGCCGGCGGCCGGCCCGTTCGTCTTCTCCGCCTGTGGCTTGCCATCCGCCATCCGGGTGATGGTCTCGCCGCGGGTGAGGACGGCGGTGACGACCTCGCGATAGCCGTCGAAGGACCACCACAGTCCGCTCAGGGCGATGACGAGGTAGACCGGCAGCACCCAGGTTCCGGCCACCGCGTGCAGCGACCAGTAGGTCGGCCGGCCCCATTGCCGGAGATGGGGCTTCAGCCAGATCCGCAGCGACATCACCTTCGGCCAGCGCAGGTAGAGACCGGTGCACAGGAGGACGAGGAGCGCGACGACGCTCGCGCCGGTCAGGGTCCGGCCCCAGCCCTTGCCGTCGCCGGGCAGGAGCAGCCAGCGATGGAGGCGCCGGATGGTCGCGAAGGCCTCCTCCGTCCGCGCAGCGCCCCGCACCGCGCCGTCATAGGGGTCGAGGTAGAGGGCGGGCGGCCGCTGGCCGGTGGCGGGATCGCGCCCGAGCCGTACGATCGCGGCGGTGGCGGGCTCGGCCGAGAGCGTCAGGTTCGCCACCGTGTCGGGCCGTTGGGCATGGAAGCGGGCCAGGAGGGCGTCCGGCGTGAGCGGATCCCCCGCCCGGGGGGCGACGCGGATCAGGTCCGCGTCGAAGGCCTCGCCGATGGCGTCCTCGTAGCTGAGGAGCGCACCGGTGACGCCCGCCGCGGCCAGGATCAGCCCCGCCCCGAGCCCCAGCAGCCAGTGCAACTGGAACAGGACGGCGCGCAGGTACCTCACCACGCCACCCGTGCGGTCACCAGGGCCTGGAAGGGTTCGCCCACCGCCACCAGCAGGTTGCTGCCCCCCGACGAGGGGTAATAGGTGCGGTCGAACAGGTTCTTGAGGTTGAGCTGGAGCGTGATCGGCAAGCCGTTCACCTGGGTGTTGTAGGCGAGGAACGCGTCGCAGACGACGTAGTCCGGCAGAGCGAAGCTGTTGGCGGCGTCCCCTGGGCGGACGCCGACGTAGCGTGCCCCGAAGCCCGCTTCCAGGAAGCCGGCGCCCAGCCGCGTCGCGCCGAACTCCGTCGGCTCGGCGACGGCCCCGAACTGGTGCGTGAGGAAGGCCGAGGCGGTGACCCGCGGGGTGTTCAGGAGCTGCTTGCCCACCAGCACCGGATCCTGGGTGACCTCGGCCTGGGTGAAGCTGTAGCTGGCGATCACCGCCCAGTCGGGCAGGATCTGACCGGCGACGTCGAGCTCGAAGCCGCGCGAGCGCACCTTGCCGGCGGTGGTCGCCACGGTGAGGCCCTGGCCGTTGACCTGCGTCACCAGCACGTTCGCCTTGTCGATGTCGAACATCGCCCCCGTGACGGTCAGGCCGGCCGCGATCTCCGCCTTCACGCCGACTTCGACGGACTCCCCCTCCTCGGGTGGCAGGGCTCCGACGATGTTGGCCAGCGAGGTGTTGGGTTTGAAGGACTGCGCGTAGCTGCCGTAGAGCGAGAGATGGGGGGCCAGCTTGTAGACGAGGCCGACCCGCGGCAGGACGCGCACCCCGTCGATGTCGGTGTAGGCCACCGCCGGCGTCCCCTTGGCGCCGAACTGGTCGAAGATCTGCGTGCTGACCCCGGCGACCAGGATCCACTGGTCGCCGAGGTGCAGGGAGTCCTGCAGATAGAGGCTGGTATTCACTAAGCGTTCGCGCAGGTTGCTGTCGGCGGGCGAGATCACCGGCACCGCCGCGAGGGTGCCGTAGACCGGCCGGAACGGGTTGAACCCCGCCCGGTTCGGACCCCGGATGATGTCGGGCCGGCCGTAATCGATGTTCTCGTAGGTCACGCCGGCCAGGAGGTCGTGGCACAGGCCGGCGGTGTCGAAGCGGCCGGTCAGGTCGAGGCGGGCGACATGCGCATTGAAGTCGGCGTCGCGGGTGCCGTCGGCCCGGCGGGTGAGGAGGCCGGTGGCCGGGACATAGGTGACCGGCCGGATCTGGTCCTCGTCGTAGCCGAGATGGGAGTAGGTGTAGCCGAAGTGGAGCTTCCAATCGTTGTCGAAGCGGTGGTCGACGTCGAGGGTGGCGAGATGGCTGGTGGCCGCGTGCTCGCTCGAACGTTCGTCGAAGCGCCGGTCGCGCGGCACCCGCAGGGGCCGACCGGTGCGGGGATCGAAGATCGTGCCGCGGTCGTAGGGCACGCGGTAATGCCCGAACTCGTAGCCCACCGTCACGGTGGTGTCGTCGCCCTGCCAGGTCAGCGAGGGGGCCACGACCTGGCGGCTGAGATGGCCGAAGTTGCGCCAGTAGGCGTAGCTCTGGAGGTCGGCCACCATCCGGTAGGCGAGGTTGGTGCCCGCGATGGGGCCGGTGAGGTCGCCCTGCACGAGGCCGCCGTCGAAGCTCGTCCCCGTGAGGTTGAGCGAGCCGTGCGCGGTGAACTCGGGCCGCTTCGAGACGAGGTTGATCAGGCCGCCCGGGTCGGTGATGCCGTAGAGGAGCGACGCCGGTCCCTTGAGCACCTCCACCCGCTCGATGGCGTAGCTGAAGTTCTGCTGCAGGACGGTGCGGCGCCCGTCCCGCAGGATCGAGTCGTCGCGGAAGGTGCCGAAGCCGCGCCGCACCACGGCCTCCTGCGTGCCGCCGACACTGTTGGTCTGGGCGATGCCGCTGACGTTGCGTAGGGCTTCGTCGAGCGAGATCACGCGCTGGTCGCGCAGCACCCCGGCGGAGACCACGGCGATGTTGGCCGGCGTGTCGAGGATCGCGGTGTCGGCGCCCGCCCCGAAGGTCGAGCGCCTGGGCTGGTAGCCGACGGTGGCGAGTCCGTTGCCCAGACCGGCCACGCTGAGTTCCTCGAGGGTGACGGCGGACGGCGACGCCGCCTGGTCCGAAGTGCCCTGGGCCTGCAAGGCGGTCCCGGTGGCAAGGAGTAGGAGAAGGCCGGTCGGCAGGGGCCGCCGCGTGGCGGCGAACGGGCGGGGAGCGGAAGGCATGACGGGTCCGTGCGGAGAAGCCGGTACCTCTACCGGCTCCCCCGCGGAATTTCCATTGTGAATGCCAAGATTAGAAGCATTCAAAAACAGAAGAGACGTTGAGTTCTAGAATCATTCTTGGATCTAGTGCAGTGAACGCAAGATCAGACCGGCCGGTTCGTCCCGGTATCAGAGTCTGTGGTGACCCGGCATCCCGCCCGGCTTCGGTGCGCCCGCTCACCAGGCGACGCGGGCGGTGACCAGGGCCTGGAAGGGCTCGCCCACCGCCACCAGCAGGTTGCTGGCGCCGGCCGAGGGATAATAGGTCTCGTCGAACAGGTTCTTCAGGTTGAGCTGCAGGGTGGTCGGCAGGCCGTTCACCTGGGTCCGGTAAGACAGGAACGCGTCGCAGACCACGTAGTCCGGCATGGTGAAGCTGTTGGCCGCGTCTCCGGGGCGGACCCCGACGTAGCGGCTGCCGAACCCGGCCTCCAGGAAGCCAGGGCCGAGGAGGGTCGAGCCGAACGCCGTCGCGTCGGCGACGGCGCCGAACTGGTGGGTGAGGAACAGCGAGGCCGTGACGCGCGGCGTGTTCTGGAGCTGCTTGCCGGCGAGCACCGGATCCTCGGTGACGACCGCCTGGGTGAAGCCGTAGCTGCCGATCACGGCCCAGTCGGGCAGGATCTGCCCCGCGAAATCGAGTTCGAAGCCACGCGAGCGCACCTTGCCCGCGGTCGAGCCGAAGCGGGTGCCGTCGATCACCTGGGTGATCAGCACGTTGCTCTTCTCGGCATCGAACATCGCGCCGGTGATCAGGAGGCCGTCGGCGACCTCCGCCTTGACCCCCACCTCGTAGGCCGTCCCCTCTTCCGGCAGCAGCGCCCCGGTCACATCGAGGTCGGTGACGTTGGGGCGAAAGGACTGCGTGTAGCTTCCATAGAGCGAGAGATTGGGCGCGAGCTTGTAGACGAGCCCGGCCCGCGGCACCGGCTTCACGCCGTCGATGGCGGTCGAGATCACGGCGGGGCGGCCCTCATAGGCGAGCTGGTCGTAGATCTGGGCGCTGATCCCGCCCACCAGGATGAGCCGGTCGGTGAGGTGGAGCGAATCCTGAAGATAGAGGCTGGTGTTGCTGAGTCGGTCGCGGTTGTTGCTGGCCGCCAGCGAGACCCGGTCGGAGGCGCCCATCAGGCCGTAGACGGGGTCGAACGGGTCGAACCCGCCGACGTTCGGTCCCCGCACGCTGGTCTTCCGATAATAGTCGATCCGCTCGACCATCGCCCCGGCAAGGAGATCGTTGCGCAGGCCGAAGGTCTCGAAGCGCCCCGTCAGGTCGAGGCGGGCCACGTGGGCCTCGAAATCCCCGCCGCGCGTCGCGTCCGCCCGGCGCGTCAGGAGGCGCGTGTCGGAATTGTAGGCGACGGGTCGGATCTGGTTGTCGTCGTAGCCGAGCCGCGAATAGCTGTAGCCGAAGTGAAGCCTCCAATCCGCGTCGAACCTGTGGTCGACATCGATCGTGGCGAGATGGCTCTCGGCGTCCACCTTGCTGACGCGCTCGTCGAAGCGGCGGTCGCGGGGCACGCGAAGGGCGCGCCCGGTGCGCCGGTCGAAGGTCGTGCCCCGGTCGAAGGGGATGGCGTAGTGCGTGAATTCGTAGCCCACCGTCACGGTGGTGTCGTCACCGCGCCAGGTCAGCGACGGGGCGACGACCTGCCGGCGGATCTGCCCGAAATTGCGCCAGTAGGCGTAGTCCTGAAAATCGCCGACGACCCGGTAGGCGAGGTTGGTGTCCTGGATCGGGCCGGTGAGGTCGGCCTGGACGAGACCGCCGCCGAAGCTCGTCCCGGTCAGGTCGAGGGAGCCGCGAGGCGTGAAGTCCGGACGTTTCGAGACGAGGTTGATCAGGCCGCCGGGATCCGAGATGCCGTAGAGGAGCGAGGCCGGACCCTTCAGGACCTCGACCCGCTCGATGGCATGGTTGAAGTTCTGCTGCAGAACCGTGCGGCGCCCGTCGCGCAGGATCGAGCTGTCACGGGAGAAGCCGAAGCCGCGCCGGATGACGGCCTCCTGCGTGCCGCCGAGGCTGTTGGTCTGCACCACGCTGCTGACGTTGCGCAGGGCCTCGTCGAGGCTCAGCACCCGCTGATCGCGCAGCACGGCGTTCGGCACGATGGCGAGGTTGGCCGGTGTGTCGAGGAGGGTCGTGTCGGACCCCGCTCCGAAGCTCGTACGCCGGGGCTGGTAGCCGATCACCGCCCCGCCGTCGCCCGCGACCCGGATCTCATCGAGGGCGACGGACGAGAAATCGGGCTGCTGCGCGGCCGTCGGCCCGGCCTGGAGCAGGAGCGCGGCACCCGAGATCCATCCCGCCGAAATCCACCGCGTCGAGATCCACCGCGTCGAGATCCATGGCGAGATCCATGCAGCCGGACCCGCAGGTTTCCGGACGCAGGACGAGATGCGGTGATGACGTCGGGCCTGACGGGACATGATCGCTCCTGGTCGGGGGTCGATCTGCCGTAGGATAGTCTTGACTTTATAACAATAGCCGTCGCGTATATTGGAATATATCTAACTCTGCTGTTATATATGTCAGTATATCAATATATTTCACAAACTAAACTTCATGCCGAATGATCCCGGGTCCCAGGCGGAGCATCGCGCCCCGCCTTGACCCGGGGTCTGCGCCGGCCCATCCCCTGCGGGTCATGGACAGCCCGCACATCCAACATCTCTGGCGGCCCTACACACAGATGCGGGGGGCGGCCCCGCCGCTGGAGGCCGTGCGCACGCACGGGTCGCGCATCGTCCTCGCCGACGGGCGCGAACTGATCGACGGCATCGCCTCGTGGTGGACGGCGGCCCACGGCTACAACCATCCCCACATCCGGGCGGCCGTGGCCGCGCAGCTCGAGGCGATGCCGCACGTGATGTTCGGGGGGCTCACCCACGCCCCGGCGGAGCGGCTGGCGGCGCGCCTCGCGGCCCTGCTCCCGGGCGATCTCGACCACGTCTTCTTCACCGATTCCGGCTCGGTGGCCGTGGAGGTCGCCCTGAAGATGGCGGTGCAGATGTGGATCAACCGGGGGGTCGCCGGGCGCACCCGCATCCTGGCCTTCCGCGAGGGCTATCACGGCGACACCCTCGGGGCGATGTCGGTCTGCGACCCCGACGAGGGCATGCACCGGCGCTTCGGCGCCTACCTGCCGGGGCAGGTCTTCTGCGACCTGCCCCGGACGGCGGCGCAGGTCGCCGCCCTCGACGCGACCCTGGCGGCCGAGCGCGAGAGCCTGGCGGCCGTGATCGTGGAGCCCCTGGTGCAGGGCGCCGGCGGCATGCGGATGCACCCCCCCGAGGTGCTGGCGACCGTGGCCCGGCTCGCGCGGCGCCACGGCCTGCCGCTCATCGCCGACGAGATCTTCACCGGGTTCGGGCGCACCGGCACCCTGTTCGCCTGCACCCAGGCCGGCATCGTGCCGGACATCCTGTGCCTGTCGAAGGCGCTCACCGGGGGCACGATGGCGCTGGCCGCCACGGTGGCCACCGGGGCCGTGTTCGAGAGCTTCCTCGCCGACGATCCCGCCGCCGCCCTCATGCACGGGCCGACCTTCATGGCCAACCCGCTCGCCTGCGCGGCGGCCAATGCCAGCCTCGACCTGTTCGCGCGCGAGCCGCGCCTCGACCAGGCCGCGGCCCTCGCGGAGGCCCTGGCGGACGGCCTCGAACCCCTGCGCGGGCTGCCGCACGTCGCCGACATCCGGGTCCTGGGGGCGATCGGGGTGGTGCAGTTCCGCCAGGCCCCCGACCTGGCCGACCTGAAGCGCCGCTTCCTGGCGCGGGGCACCTGGGTCCGCCCCTTCGGCGACATCGTCTACCTGACGCCGGCCCTCACCATCCCGGCGCAGGATCTGGCCGAGCTTCTCGACGCCATGCGGACGGTGGTGCGGGCCGTGGCCTCCTGACGGCGGGACCCTGCATCCGGTGCAACCCACGCCCGCGTCGCTCGTTGGGATGACGTTGCGCTGGCCCCGTGTCCAAGATCCCCGAAGTGTCCAGGATCCCCGGAGACCCTGATCGTGCCGTGCGGGCCCCCGGGCTTCACGCGCGGGTCCCGGTCCCGGGCGGGGCCCGCGGCCAGACAGGCTGGAGGGTGCATCGTGGTGGATGAGGCGAAGGCGAACGACGACCGGCCGGTGATCCTGCTGGTGGAGGACGAGGCCCTGACGATCATGGACCTCGGCGACGTTCTCGAGAATGGCGGATACGAGACCGTGCAATGCGCCTCGGCCGAGCGGGCCCTCGGCATCATCCAGGCCCGCCCCGACATCTGCGGCCTGATCACGGACGTCGAGTTGTCCGGCAAGACCAACGGCTTCGAGCTCGCGACAGCGGTGTCCGAGGCCCGGCCGCAGCTGCCGATCGTGATCGTCTCGGGGCGCGCTGCCCCCGATCCCGAGCGGATGCCGAAGGGGGCCAAGTTCATTGCCCGGCCCTGCACCGGCGAGGACATCCTGTCCCAGCTCAGGGGCCTGCTGCCCTGCTGAGGCCCTGAGCGGTCAGGCCGGCGGCTGGCCCTGGGCCCGCCACCACGCCACGGTGTCGTCGAGGCCCCGTGCCAGGTCGAAGCGCGGCCGGAACCCCACGGTCTCCGTCAGGATGTGGGTCCCGGCCTCGATGACCGGTGGCTCGGTCGGGCTCAGGGGACGGGCCCCGAAATCCAGGTGCTCGGCGCCCCCGATCCGGGCGGCGAGCCCTTCGAGGAGCGTCCGCACCGGGATCGCCGTGCCCGAGCCGATATTCACCGGTCCGGTCACGTCCCCCGCCACCAGGGCGGCCAGGGCCGCGGCGGCATCCGCGACATGGAGGAAGTCGCGGCGCTGGAGCCCGTGCGAGGTCGGGAACGCCGTACCGGCGATCAGCGCCTGGATCGCGTCCGAGACCAGCCGCCCGCGACGCTCGCCGGGCCCGTAGAGGTAGAACAGCCGACCCCAGGCGAACCGCATCGCGGTCTGCCCGGCGAATGCCTCCAGGATGCGCCGCGTGCCGTCCTTGGCGGCGCCGTAGAGCGTCGCGGGCCGGCAGGGCGTCGTCGCCTCGTCGAGGCGGGCCGCGCCCCACGCATACTCGGCGCAGGTGCCGACCCCCACGAACCGTCGGCCCCCCGAGGCCGCGAAGGCCTGGGCGAGATCCAGGGTGGCCGCGGCCCAGTCGAGGTTGCGCGCCGAGGTCCAGTAGCGGCCGGGCTCGGCATCCCAGGCGAGGTGGAGGAGGTGGCTCGGCCGGACCTGCGCGAGCAGCGCGCGCCGTTCCTCGGGGACGAGCAGGTCGGCGGCGTGCCAGCCCGCCTCGGCAGAGGCGGCACGCCCGACGCCGTGAACCGCGAACCCGCGCGCCCGCAGGGCCTTCACGGCGTGGCGGCCGACGAAGCCGGCCGCACCCGTGACGAGGACGCGCTCCCTCACCGCACCCAGTCGGGATAGGCGAGATCGCGCTCGGCGATCACCGTGACGGGCTCCGGCCAGGCGACGTCGAGGCTCGGATCGTTCCAGCGCAGGCCCCGGGCGCTGCCGGCCACGTAGGGACGGTCGATCATGTAGAGCACTTCCGCGCCGTCGCTGAGCGCCTGGAAGCCGTGGCCGAACCCCGCCGGAATGTAGAGGGCGTGGCGGTTCCCGGCGCTGAGCTCGGCCCCGTAGGACCGGAGGTAGGTGGCGGAATCCGGCCGCAGGTCGACGAGGACGTCGTGGATCGCGCCGGCCGTGCAGCGCACGAGCTTGGTCTCCGCGTCGGGCTCGGCGGCGAAGTGCAGGCCCCGCACGGTGCCGCGCCGGGCATTGTAGGAGATGCTGGACTGCGCGAAGGCGCCGACGAGGCCCCGCGCGGCGAAATCCTCCGCGCAGGCGGTGCGGGCGAAGAAGCCGCGCGCGTCGGCATGGGGTTCCGGGACGATCCGGTACGCGCCGGCGAGCGGCAGGGCCTCGAAGCGCATGGGCTCAGAACACCGCGAGCCGCGGGATCGCGGTGACGAAGCGCCCGCCCCAATCCCGGATGGCGGCCATCTCGCCGGCGATCTCGTCCTTCAGGTTCCAGGGCAGGATCAGGACATAGTCCGGCCGCCGTGCCAGGAGGGCCTCCGGCGCGACCACCGGGATGCGGCTCCCCGGCAGGAGCGTGCCCTGCTTGTGCGGCGAGCGGTCGGCCACGGCCCGCACCAGCTCGGGACCGATGCCGCAGTAATTCAGGAAGGTGTTGCCCTTGGCCGCCGCCCCATAGGCGCAGACGGTCTTCCCCGTCAGCCGCAGCTCCGCCAGGAAGGCGAGGGTGGTGCACTTGATGCGCACCACGTCCTCCGCGAAGGCGGCGTAGCCGCTCGCGTCGAACAGGCCCCCGGCACGCTCCGCCGCCAGCACCCGGGCCACGGCCGGACCCTGCGGGTGGGCGGCCGCCGCGTGGCAGGCGAAGACCCGGAGGGAGCCGCCATGGGTCGGCCATTCCTCCACGTCGAAGACCCGCAGGCCGTGCGCCTCCAGGATCCCCGAGACGACCCCGAGGGCAAGGTACGAGAAGTGCTCGTGGTAGATGGTGTCGAACTGGCGCTCCGCGATCATCCGCAGGAGGTGCGGGAACTCGAAGGTGGCGACGCCCTCGGGCTTCAGGAGAATCCGGAAGCCGTCCACGAAGTCGTGGATGTCGGGCACGTGCGCCAGCACGTTGTTGGCCGCCATGAGATCGGCGGCGTGGCCCTCCGCCTCGAGACGCCGGGCGGTCTCCGCCCCGAAGAACGCCACCGCGGTGGGGATGCCGTGCGCGCGCGCCACCGCCGCCACGTTGGCGGCCGGCTCGACGCCGAGGGCCGGGATGCCGCGGGCCACGACGGCGCGCAGCAGGTAGCCGTCGTTGCTCGCCACCTCCACGACCTTGCTGTCCGGCCCGAGACCGAAGCGCGCCTGCATGGCCGCGACGTAGGCCTCCGCATGGGCGAGCCAGCCGGCGGAGAAGCCGGAGAAGTAGGCGTAGTCCGAGAAGATCGCCTCCGGGGTCTCGAAGGCCTCGAGCTGCACCAGCCAGCAGGTCTCGCAGACGAAGGTGTGGAGGGGATGAAATCTCTCGCCCCGATCGGCGCGGTCGGCCGGCACGTAGGCGTTGGCCAGGGGCGACAGGCCGAGATCGGCCACGCTCCGGTGCAGGGGCGCCCCGCAGGCGCGGCAGCTTCGGGCCGGAGGCGGGGTCGGGGTCGTTGTCGTTGTCGGTGTCGGGGCCATCATGCGGCGAGCGCCTCGTAGGCGCCGATCTGCGCCAGGGTCAGGTCGCGGGCGCAAGCCCCGCCGGCTTGGGCCCGGTGCCAGGCCGCGGTCCAGGCCAGGGCCGCATCGAGGCGCAGGCGCCGGTCCCAGCCGAGATGGGTGCGGGCCTTGGCCGAATCGACCTTGAGGAAGGTCGCCTCGTGCGGGTGGATCGCCTCCGACAGGTGCCAGAGGGCCTCGGAGCCCCAGGCCTGGGCGAGGGCGTCGACGAGATGGGCCACGGGCCGGCAATCCTCGTCGGCCGGGCCGAAGTTCCAGGCCTCGGCGTAGCGCGCCCCGTCCGCCCCCGACAGGCATTCGGCGAGGCGGAGGTAGCCGCTCAGGGGCTCGAGCACGTGCTGCCAGGGCCGCGTCGCGTGGGGGGCGCGGATCTCCACCGAGTCGCCCCGCGCGAAGGCGCGGACGATGTCGGGCACGAGCCGGTCCTCCGACCAGTCGCCGCCGCCGATGACGTTGCCCGCCCGGGCGGTGGCGAGCCGGCAATCCCGCTGGGCGAGGAACGAGGCCCGGTAGGCGGCCGCCACCAGCTCGGTGCAGCCCTTGGAGCTGCTGTAGGGGTCGTGCCCGCCGAGGGCCTCCGTCTCGCGGTAGCCCCAGGGCCATTCCTGGTTCGCGTAGGCCTTGTCGCTCGTCACCACCACGACGGCCCGGACGGAGGGCGTCACCCGCACCGCCTCCAGCACGTGGGCGGTGCCCATCACGTTGGTGGCGTAGGTGGCCAGCGGGTCGCGGTAGGAGGCGCGCACCAGGGCCTGGGCCGCCATGTGGATGACGACCTCCGGGGCCGTGGCGGTCAGGCAGGCCTGCACCGCCGCCGGGTCGCGGATGTCGGCGAGGTGCGAGTCGAGGCCGGTGCCGAGGCCGGCCGTCGCGAACAGGCTCGGGGTGCTGTCGGGGGCCAGGGCCAGCCCGCTCACCCGGGCGCCGAGGCGCTCCAGCCACAGGCAGAGCCAGCCGCCCTTGAAGCCGGTATGGCCGGTGACGAGCACCCGCCGCCCGGCCCAGAAGGCGGGATCGGGATTCGGGCTGCGCGTGCGCGGCAAGGGGAAGGGCGAGGGCTGCGGGAAGGGCGAGGGCTGCACGCTCTGAAACGATCTCCGGAAACGATCTTCGCTGGCGCCAGACTACCAGCACTTCCAGGGCGGCGCGTCCCCCGCCCACAGGGCTTCGAGGTGGTTCTTGTCGCGCAGGGTGTCCATGGCCTGCCAGAAGCCCGCATGGACGTAGGCCGCGAGCTGCCCGTCGGCGGCCAGGCCCTCCAGGGGCTCCGCCTCCCAGACGGTGGCGTCGCCGGCGATCCGGTCGAGCACCCGCGGCGAGAGCACGAAGAAGCCGCCGTTGATCGTCGCCCCGTCCCCGGCGGGCTTCTCCCGGAAGCGCCGCACCGTGCCGTCCTCCAGCTCCAGCGCCCCGAAGCGGCCCGGCGGCGTCACCGCCGTGAGGGTGGCGAGCTTGCCGTGCGCCCGGTGGAAGGCCGCCAGGGCCGTCAGGTCCACGTCGGCGACGCCGTCGCCGTAGGTCATGAAGAAGTCGTCGTCGCCGAGATAGTCGCGCACCCGCTTGAGGCGCCCGCCCGTCATCGTGGTCTCGCCGGTCTCGATCAGCGAAACGCGCCAGTCCTCGGCGGTGCTGCGGTGGAAGTCCACGTGGCCGCGCCCGATGTCGACCGTCACGTCGGACAGGTGCAGCCGGTAGTTCAGGAAGAACTCCTTGATGACGTAGCCCTTGTAGCCGAGGCAGATCACGAACTCGCGCACCCCGTGGGCGGCGAAGATCTGCATGATGTGCCAGAGAATCGGCCGGCCGCCGATCTCCAGCATGGGCTTGGGCCGGGTCACCGTCTCCTCCGAGAGGCGCGTGCCGAGACCGCCTGCGAGGATGACTGCCTTCATGGATTCCTGAGTGGTCGTCGGAGGTTCTGGCGCGGGACAAGGTCTTGGTGCGGGACAAGCTCCTGGTGCAGGAACAGTCGCGCTGCGGACGCGTGCGCCCCGTCGCGCAAGGCTTAGTCGAGGGGTCGGCCTTCGTCCAGGCACGGGGCGGGCCCCGGGACCGACCGGGCGTTTAGCCGACTTTTCCCGCCTGCTCGGGCCCCCGGGCCGGGCACTGTCATCCCAGCTTCATACGGGCCGGTCATGCCCCGGGACGAAGGGACGTTCCCGGTTGCCGGTGGATGTACCCGGATTGACCGGCGCGGGCCCATCGTCCGCGGGGTATGAGAGCAGAGGGCACGAGCGATGCGGGCGGCTGACGAGCGCGGGATGGTCGAACCCCGCGAGGGCTTGACCCGCGCGGTGATGGCGTCGCTCCCCGAGACGAGCGGTGACACGGATGGCGAGCGGAGCATGAGCAAGTCCGACAAGCGCCTGCGGCCTCCGGGCGCCAAGAGCGTGGGCTGGGCCCTGGTCCAGGCCGCGCGCCTGCACCGCTCCCGCGTGGGCGACCGGCTGGCCAGCCTCGATCTCTTCGCCGGACAGGAACAGGTGGTCCAGGCCCTCGCCGCGGCCGGGACCATGACGATGGGCGACCTCGCCGCGACTCTGCGGGTGCGTCCGCCGACCGCCTCCAAGACCATCTCGCGGCTCGCGGCCCTGGGGTTCGTCGAGCGCCGCGCCGAGGCCGGCGACGGCCGCATCGTCCGCGTGCGCCTCACCGAGACGGGCCTCGCCAAGGCCGCCGCCATCGAGCGGCTGTGGGACGAGGTCGAGGCCGAACTCCTCGACGGGTTCGACGGCAAGGAGAAGCGCCGCCTGCGCAAGCTGCTGCGCAAGGCCGCCCGCAACCTCGCGGACGCCTCCGGCGTCACCGGTCACGAGGTCGAGGGCGATGCCGAGATGGACGAGGACGAGGCGGACGGCCTGGCCGTCCCGGACGCGCTGTAGCGCCGGCAGCCCCCGGACCACGCCCCCTCGAACCGATCCCCCTCGCGCGCCGCGGTCTACGCGACCTTGGCTGCGACCTTGGCCGCGACCTTCGCCGCGACCTTGGCCTTCGGGGGCTTCGCCTTGCGCATCATGCCGGAGCCCGCATGCACGGCCCGGCGGCGCCGGAACAGGCGCTCGCTGCTCTGTTCCAGGAAGAAGGCCAGGCGGGTGGCGACCCGGTCGAACAGCCAGATCGCGGCGCAGATCACGATGGTGATCGCGCAGCCGAGGCCGATCATCAGGCCCAGGATGCCCGGAGCGGGGAGAACCATCAGGCAGATCAGCCCGAAGGTCGCAAGCAACGGTATGGTCTTCGCCATGGATGGCCCTCCGCCAGAGACGTTCGCCGGCGATCCTGAGCGGCCATCGATAAGACTTCGTGCAGCCCGTGCGATTCGCGGACGCGATCGCAACTGAGAGTCACCATCTGGTTACGAACGGGCTGGTTTCGCGTCGCGGATCGATGCTCCGTCGCCGTGGCGGACCCGATCCCCACGCAGGTGTGCGCTGCCCCGCGCCTGCTTTAAAGCTTGGCCCCCACGCCGTTCACACCGGGCGGAACGCCGTCGCGGATCGGGATCACGTCGTTGAGGTCACAACCAGGGGGCGCCGCGCCCCCGAACCGGCGCCTGGCCGGCATCGCGCTGATGTGCGGCACGCTGGCGTTCTTCGCCTGCCTCGACGCTTCGGCCAAGACCCTGGCGGGCCTGGGCGTCGATCCGCTGCTGTCGACCTTCATGCGCTACGCGGTGAACGTCTCGCTGGTGCTGATGGTCCTCAATCCGGTCCGGACGCCCGGGGTGGCGCGGACGAACCGGCTCACGCTCCAGGTCCTGCGCTCGCTGCTGCTGTTCGGCTCGACGGCCCTCAACTTCCTCGCCCTGCGCAAGCTCCAGCTCGCCGAGACCCTGTCGATCCAGTTCGCGACGCCCCTGATGGTGGCCCTGCTCGCGGGGCCGCTCCTGGGCGAATGGTCGTCGCCGCGTCGCCTGGGGGCGGTGGCGATCGGCTTCCTCGGCGTGCTGGTCATCGTGCGTCCGGGCGTCGGCGCCTTCCAGCCCGCCGTGCTCCTGAGCATCGGCAACATGCTGTGCTACGCGTTCTACGTGCTGACCACGCGCAAGCTCGCGAGCGTCGATTCGACGGCCACGACGGTCTTCTACTCGGGGCTGGCCGGGCTCGCGGTGATGACCCCGCTCCTGCCCTGGATCTGGACCACGCCGACGGCCTGGGCCACCTGGGCGCTCCTGATCGGGGTCGGGCTGTTCGGCACCCTCGGGCACTGGCTCCTGGTCCTGGCCCATGCCCGGGCGCCGGCCAACGTCCTGGCCCCCTTCATCTACACCCAGCTGCTCTGGTCGGTGATGCTGGGCTACCTGATCTTCGGCGACGTGCCGAACCGATGGACGCTGATCGGCGCGTCCATCGTCATCGGGTCCGGGCTCACCCTGCTGGCCCAGGAATCCCGTGGACGCCGCCGGCCGGCCGGCGCGGTCGGGCCACGGGATCCCGCACCGCCTCAGCGGTGACGGCGGTGATGGGCGTGGCGGCGGGACTTCATGCGGGTGCGGTAGGCGCGACGGCCCGGATCGATGCCGAGCGCCCCGTTCACGGTCCCGACCGCGCCGCCGACGGCGCCGCCGACGATGCCGCCCACCGGACCGGCGACCCGGTCGCCCTCGGCCGCGCCACGGCGGATGCCGCCCGGCAGGCCCTGCGCTTCGACCGCGCCCGACAGGGCGAAGGCGGACAGGACGAGGCTGGCGGCGAGCAGAGCTTTTCTCATGATCGTGTCTCCCAATGACGCCGCGTCTCGGGTCGCCCCTCGGAGCCGGTTCCCGGGCGAGGCGAGGGGCGCCCGAACGCGTGCGGGACAACGGCCGAGCTTGAAAAAGGTCCCCGCGAAACGTCCCGCGGTGTACCGGCGGCGGAAAGCTCGCTGGTCTCGCGCCTGCACCGCTGCTAGAAGCCGCCGGATGTGCGTTGATGGTGATCCACGCGGGCGGTTCGGCGTGCCGAGCGCGTCCCGGCCCCGAATTATGAGCCCGGCCTGCGCCTGAGGGCCGCCGCGGCGGACCGATGCGAAGGCCGGGAGGGCGATGTCTCGCCTCCATTCCGCCGGCCCCGGGGGCAGTCCTGCCCGCCGAACGCCTCAACGCCGATCCGCGCCGAAGACCTCACAGACAGCCCATGAGCGACCAGACCTCTCCCGCCGCGGCCGCCGCGCGCGACTACTCGAAGACCCTGTTCCTGCCCCAGACCGACTTCCCGATGCGGGCCGGCCTGCCGGTGCGCGAGCCCCTGCTGCTGGAGCGCTGGGCCGCCACCGGCCTCTACGGCCAGATCCGTGCGCAGGCCGCCGGCCGGCCGAAATTCGTGCTGCATGACGGCCCCCCCTATGCCAACGGCAACATCCACATCGGCACGGCGCTGAACAAGATCCTGAAGGACGTCATCGTCCGCGCGCAGGGCACCCTCGGCTACGACGCCAACTACGTGCCGGGCTGGGACTGCCACGGCCTGCCCATCGAGTGGAAGATCGAGGAGCAGTACCGCGCCAAGGGCCGCAACAAGGACGACGTGCCGGTCATCGAGTTCCGCCAGGAATGCCGGACCTTCGCGGCCCATTGGCTCGACGTGCAGCGCGGGGAGTTCAAGCGCCTCGGCGTCACCGGCGACTGGGACCACCCCTACGTCACCATGTCGTTCCCGGCCGAGGCCGCGATCGCCCGCGAACTCATGACCTTCGCGATGACGGGCCAGCTCTATCGCGGCTCGAAGCCGGTGATGTGGTCGGTGGTGGAGAAGACGGCCCTGGCCGAGGCCGAGGTCGAGTACGAGGACGTCGTCAGCGACGCGATCTTCGCCGCCTTCCGGATCACCGGCGGGGCGACGGAGGCCCTCGAGACGGCCCGGGTCGTGATCTGGACCACCACGCCCTGGACGATGCCGGCCAACCGGGCGGTGGCCTATTCGCGGAAGGTTGCCTACGGGCTCTATCGCGTCACCGCCGCGGCGGAGGACAACTGGGCCAAGGTCGGCGACCGCTACCTCCTCGCCGATGCCCTGGCGGCTTCGGTCTTCGCGAGCGCCCGGGTCGAGGCTTTCGAGCGGCTGCGTGACGTCGCGCCGGCCGAACTCGCCGGCCTGACCCTGAGCCATCCGCTCGCCGGCCACCTGCCCGGCTACGACTTCGCCGTTCCGCTCCTCGACGGCGAGCATGTCACCGACGAGGCCGGCACCGGCTTCGTCCACACGGCCCCGAGCCATGGCCGCGAGGATTTCGAGGTCTGGATGGCCAACGGCCGGGCTCTCGCCCAGCGTGGCATCGAGACCCGCATCCCCTACACCGTGGATGCCGACGGTGCGCTGACCGAGGAGGCTCCCGGTTTCACGGGAAAACTCGTTCTTAACCAC
Organism: Methylobacterium sp. AC690; assembly: GCF_979256535.1. Lineage (NCBI taxonomy): Bacteria > Pseudomonadati > Pseudomonadota > Alphaproteobacteria > Hyphomicrobiales > Methylobacteriaceae > Methylobacterium > Methylobacterium sp. AC690. Next base: position 42,413 of record NZ_CEEDOX010000013.1, read on the forward strand.
AAGGGCGAGAAGGGCGACGCCAACAAGGCGGTCATCGCCGCCCTCACGGAGGCCGGCACCCTGGTGGCGCGCGGCACGCTCAAGCACAGCTACCCGCATTCCTGGCGCTCGAAGAAGCCGGTCATCTTCCGCAACACGCCGCAATGGTTCATCGCCCTCGACAGGCCGGTCGCGTCCCTCGGCGAGAAGACCCTGCGGGACGTGGCGCTGAAGGCGATCGACGAGACCCAGTGGGTGCCCCCGCAGGGCAAGAACCGCATCAACGGCATGGTCGCCAACCGGCCCGACTGGGTGGTGTCGCGCCAGCGCGCCTGGGGCGTGCCGATCACCGTCTTCGTCAAGCGCGGCACCCACGAGGTCTTGCGCGATGCGGCGGTGAACGCCCGCATCGAGGCCGCCTTCAAGGCCGAGGGGGCCGATGCCTGGTTCACGGATGCCGACGGTGCCCGCTTTCTGGCGCCCGACTACGATCCGGCGGACTACGAAAAGGTCACGGACGTCCTCGACGTCTGGTTCGATTCCGGCTCGACCCACGCCTTCGTGCTGGATGATCCCGAGCAGTTCCCCGGCCTGTCCGGCGTCGCGCGCAAGCGCGACGGCGGGACCGACACGGTGATGTACCTGGAAGGATCGGACCAGCATCGCGGCTGGTTCCAGTCGTCCCTGCTCGAATCCGCCGGCACCCGCGGCCGCGCCCCCTACGACATCGTCCTCACCCACGGGTTCGTTCTGGATCCCAAGGGCCTGAAGATGTCGAAGTCGAAGGGCAACGTCGTCGCGCCGCAGAACGTCATCAAGGATTCCGGCGCCGATATCCTGCGCCTGTGGGTGGCGGCCTCCGATTACGCGGACGACCTGCGCATTGGCCCGGAGATCATCAAGACCTTCGCGGAGACCTACCGCAAGCTGCGCAACTCGGTGCGCTGGATGCTGGGATCGCTGGCGCATTTCGAGCCCGGCACCGAGATCCCGCACGCGGAGCTGCCCGAACTGGAGCGGCTGATCCGGCACCGGTTGTCCGAGCTCGACGGCGAGATCCGCGAGGCCTACGCCACCTTCGACACCAAGCGGGTGGTGGCGCTCCTCAACGGCTTCATGACCGGCGACCTCTCGGCCTTCTACTTCGACGTGCGCAAGGACGTGCTCTACTGCGACCCGGCCTCGTCGCCGGTGCGCCGCGCCGCCCTTCAGGTCATTGACGAGACCTTCCGCCGGGTCACGATCTGGCTCGCGCCCGTGCTGGCCTTCACGGCGGAGGAAGCCTGGCTCGACCGCTACCCGTCGGAGACCGGCTCGGTCCACCTCCAGACCCTGCCGGAGACGCCCACCGCCTGGCGGGACGACGCCCTCGCGGCCCGCTGGCAGACGATCCGCCGCGTACGCCGGGTCGTGACCGGGGCCCTGGAGATCGAGCGGACGGCCAAGCGCATCGGGGCGAGCCTGGAGGCGGCCCCCACCGTCTACGTCGCGGATGCGGAGCTGCGGGCCGTGGTCGAGGGGGTCGACTTCGCCGATATCTGCATCACCTCCGCCCTCCGCATCGTGGCGGGCGAGGGCCCGAGCGAGGCGTTCCGCCTCGACGACGTGCGGGGGGTCGCCGTGGTGCCGGCCCTGGCCGAGGGCCGCAAATGCGCCCGCTCCTGGCGGGTCACGCCCGAGGTCGGCAGCGACCCGGACTATCCCGACGTGACGCCCCGCGACGCCCGCGCCCTGCGCGAGTGGGACGCGGCGCATGCCGGCACGGACGCCGCCTGACGCAGGCGCCGCCCCCGACCTTCCCCCCTTTCCGGGGGGAGGCCCCATCCCCGCGCGCGACGTTCTCCCGCATGACGGTCTCTCCCGCATGACCCCTTCTCCCGCATGACCCCCTCCCGCCTGGGCCTCGTTGCGCTCCTCGTCACCCTGGTCGTCGACCAAGCCTCGAAGCTCTGGCTCTATCTCGGCACCGATCTGGTGCTGACGCAGCCCTGGCGGATCGCGCCCTTCGCCGAGTTCCTCGTGGTGTGGAACCGGGGCGTCTCCTACGGGATGTTCCAGCAGGAGGGCGGGATCGGCCGCTGGGTGCTGGTGGGGGTGTCCTGCCTCGCGGCCCTGGGCCTGTCGCTCTGGATGCGACGGGCGGACTCGCGCCTGCTGGCGGTGGCCCTCGGGCTCGTTGCGGGCGGCGCCCTCGGCAATGCCATCGACCGCGCGGCCTACGGCGCGGTGTTCGACTTCGTGCACCTGCACTGGCGCAGCTGGTCCTGGTACGTCTTCAACATCGCCGATGCGGCCATCGTCGCGGGCGTCGTCGGCCTCATCCTCGACAGCCTGCGGCCCGCTCCCCGGAGCACCGGTTCCGAGCTCTGAGGCTCCGCTGTCGTTTCCGTCGGACCTGTGGTCCGTAAACCACAACCGGGATCGTTGTGCCGGCTGGGCTGGTGCACTGCGGTCAAGGCGCCATACGATCGCCTGAAACCGGGGTCAGGCCGAGGAGGTCGGATCAAGATCGCGGCACAAGGCGATCATCCGGGCTCGGGGAACCGGGACCCACAACCGGGCGGAGAGCGGGGACAGCATGATCGGACATCGGGCTTTGCTGGTGGTGGCAGGCATCCTGACCGCCGGGAGCGCTCAGGCGCAGCAGGGCGTGTTCATGCGCGACACGCTCAGCAGCATCGGCCTGATCGAGCCCGAGAAGCCCGCGATTACCTACCGCGAGCGGGCCCCCCTGGTGATGCCGCCCAAGCTCGACGGCAAGTCGCTGCCGCCGCCGCGCCAGCCCGAAGCCTCGGCGCAGTGGCCGAAGGATCCCGAGGTCGTCCAGCGGGAGCGCGAGCGCGAGGAGGCCCGGAAGCCGATCGTCCGCGGCGCCCAGGGCCGGATGAACGACAACAACATGACCCTCTCCATCGACGAGATGCGCGGAGGCCGCCGGGCGAGCGCCCAGGGCCGTACCGAGCCGGGCCGGCCCGAGGGCGAGAACGACGATCGCAATTCCTTCTGGTCGAACCCCTTCGGCCTGCGTTCCGCCGAGGTCGCGGAGCCGTCGCAGGTCGAGCCGGACCGCGACGTCCTCACCGATCCGCCCACCGGCTACCGCAAGCCGCCGCGCAAGGTCGCCAAGACCAACGGCGACCCCGTGAACAACCCCTATCGCGAGCGTGAGGAGTCCGATCCGGGCGCCTACGTGCGCGCGCGTTCCGCGAACTGAACCCCGGGTCCGGCCCGGTGCCGCAGGGGCGGCGAGTCACCGCACGCGGACCCGTTTCCTGCCCCTCCGCCGCACCCCCGTGGCGCGGAGCCGGCGCAATGCCAACATGACGGACGGCCCTCGCGAGCGGCCGGCCGCGGAAGGAAGAGCTTCGATGCACCTGTTCAGGAAGGACATGCCCCTCTTCGGACCCGCGCGCGGCCATGCCAGCGCGGGCCGGGCCGAGGCCGCGCCCTTCGGGCGTTCCGAGGCGGGCGGCCCCGAGGTCAGTGCCTTCGCCCTCGACAACGGCCTCGACGTCGTGGTCGTGCCCGATCACCGGGCCCCGGTCGTCACCCACATGGTGTGGTACCGCAACGGCTCGGCCGATGATCCGCTGGGCCAGTCGGGCATCGCCCACTTCCTCGAGCACCTGATGTTCAAGGGCACCGATCGGCACCCGATCGGCGCCTTCTCAAAGGCCGTCTCGGGCCTCGGTGGCCAGGAGAACGCCTTCACCTCCTACGACTACACCGCCTATTTCCAGCGCGTTGCCCGCGATCACCTCCGGACCATGATGGAGTTCGAGGCCGACCGCATGACCGGCCTCGTCCTCGACGACGCCGTGGTGGCGCCCGAGCGCGACGTGGTGCTGGAGGAGCGCCGCATGCGGGTCGAGACCGACCCCTCGGCGCAGCTCTCCGAGGCGATGGCCGCCGCGCTGTTCGTGCATCATCCCTACGGAACGCCGATCATCGGCTGGATGCACGAGATCGAGGAGCTGAACCGCACCCACGCCCTCGACTACTACAAGCGCTTCTACACGCCGGAGAACGCCATCCTGGTGGTGGCGGGCGACGTGACCCCGGACGACGTCCGCCGCATGGCCGACGACACCTACGGCCGCGTCACCCCGCAGGGCGCCCGGCCCGTGCGCATCCGCGCCAAGGAGCCGGAGCCCCGGGCGCTCCGCCGCCTCGCCGTGGCCGATCCGAAGGTCGAGCAGCCGACCCTGCAGCGGCTCTACCTCACCCCCTCCTGCATCACCGCGCGGGACGGCGAGTGCCACGCCCTCGAGCTGCTGGCCGAAGTCATGGGCGGCGGCTCCACCTCCTACCTCTATCGCAAGCTGGTGATGGAGCTCGGCGTCGCAGTGAATGCCGGCGCCTGGTACATGGGCTCGGCCATCGACGACACCCGCTTCTCCGTCTACGCGATCCCCGCCGAGGGGGTCAGCCTGGAAAAGCTGGAGGAGGAGGTCGACCGCGTCCTGCGCCGTGTCCCCTCCGAGGCCCTGGAGCCCGAGGCGATCGAGCGGGCCAAGACCCGGCTCGTGGCCGAGACGGTCTATTCGTCCGACAGCCAATCCTCGCTCGCCCGCATCTACGGCTCGGCGCTGGCCATCGGCGAGAGCATCGAAGAGGTCCGTCGCTGGCCCTCCGACATCGAGGGGGTGACGAAGGCGCGGCTCGTGGCCGTGGCCGAGCGCTACCTGTCGCCCTCCCGATCCGTCACCGGCTACCTGACCAAGGCCCGCGAGGCCGACGCGGCCTGAAGGCCGCTCCCGGCCTCGCGGCCGGGCCACGCAATTCGAGAGGCCGCGGCGCCTGCCGCCGCGCCCCGCGCACAGCATGAGGTTCCCATGACCGTGGCCACCACCGACCTGCTCGACCCCGCCACCCGCTCCGCGACCTCGCCGACCCAGGCGGTTCCCGTCGCGGTCGCTCCCGGCATCGAGGCGTGGCACGTCGAATCCCCGGTGGTGCCGCTGATCGCCCTGGCCTTCACCTTCGAGGGCGGCGCGGCCCAGGACCCGGAGGGCAAGGCCGGCGTGGCCCAGATGCTCGCCCGCCTCCTCGACGAGGGGGCCGGCGACCTCACCTCCGACGCCTTCCAGGAGCGCCTCGCCGCCAGGGCCATCGAACTCTCCTTCCATGCCGGCTCCGACGCGCTGGGCGGCTCCCTCAAGATGCTGGTCAAGCATGCCGACGAGGCGATCGACCTCCTGGCCCTGGCCCTGGCCAAGCCCCGCCTCGACCCCGACGCCATCGAGCGGGTCCGGGCCCAGACCCTGGCCGGCCTGCGCTACCAGCAGAACGATCCGGGCGTGATGGCCTCGCGCCGCTTCTTCGCCGAGGCCTATGCCGGGCATCCCTATGCCCGCCCGTCCTCCGGGACGCCCGAGAGCATCGCGGCGATCACCCGCGACGACCTCGTGACGATGCATCGCCAGATCATCGGGCGCGGGGCCGTCAAGGTCGCGGCGGTGGGCGCCATCGACGCCGCCCGCCTGGCGGAGAGCCTCGACCGGGCGTTCGGCAAGCTCGACATGGCCACCCCCCTCACGGCGGTGCCCCAGACCCGGATGCATAACATCGGCGCGCGCCACGTGGTCGATCTCGATGTGCCGCAATCCGTGATCCGTTTCGGCATGAACGGCGTTCCGTGGTGCGACCCGGACTTCATCCCGGCCTACGTCCTGAACCACATCCTGGGCGGCGGCTCCTTCACCTCCCGCCTGTTCCAGGAGGTGCGCGAGAAGCGCGGCCTCGCCTATTCGGTGGGCACGTCCCTGGTCAGTCACCGCGCCGCTTCGATGACCTGGGGCTACACCGCCACCAAGAACGAGCGCGTCGGCGAGGCCCTGTCGGTGATCGGCGAGGAGATCGGCCGCCTCGTCACGGACGGCCCCTCGGACGAGGAGCTGCAGAAGGCCAAGGACTACCTGACCGGCTCCTACGCACTGGGCTTCGACACCTCGACCAAGATCGCGCACCAGCTCGTGCAGATCGCCTTCGAGGGCCTGGGCATGGACTACATCGCCCGCCGCAACGATCTGGTGGCCAACGTGACCCAGGCCGACATCCGCCGCGCCGGGGCCCGCACCTTCGCGGACGGGAAGATGCTGGTGGTCGCCGCCGGCCGTCCCACGGACGTCTGACGGATCACGAACGTTCGGGGGCGCCCGGGTGTCCGGGGCCCGTGGACGAACCGCCGCGCCTGGCTGCGGTGTCTCGGGCCTGTCCGCGGGCACGACGGTTGCTAGTTTCCGCCGGGGCGGCGACGATGCTGCACCGCTGGTTTTCAAGCTCGGGACAGTCCGGATGACATCACGCCTCGCCTCCCTGCCGGCCCGCCTCGCCCTCGTGACGGCGATGGGCCTCGCCGCGACGCCGGCCCTGGCCCATCCCGGCCACGCGCCCGCCGCCGGCCTGACCCAGGGCTTCCTCCATCCCCTCGGCGGCCTCGACCACGTCCTCGCCATGGTGGCGGTGGGCCTGATCGCGGCCCGCATCGGCGGACGCGCCCTGGTGCTCGTCCCCCTGTCCTTCCTCGGCATGATGGCCGTCGGCGGCGCCCTCGGGGTCGCCGGCATCGGGCTGCCCTTCGTCGAGATCGGGATCGCCCTCTCGGTGGTGGTGCTCGGTGCCGCCCTGGCCCTGCGTCCGGCCCTGCCGGTCACCGCCGCCATGGCCCTCGTGGGCGCCTTCGCGGTGTTCCATGGGCATGCCCACGGCGCCGAGATGCCGGGGACCGGCTCGGGCCTCACCTACGGTCTCGGTTTCCTCGGGGCGACCGCCCTCCTGCACGCGGTGGGCCTCGGTCTCGGCCTCTCGGCCGGGCGGCTCGTGCAGAGCTTCACTGCCCTGCGGGTGACCGGCGCGGGCCTCGCGCTCGCGGGCCTCGGTCTTCTCGCCGGCGCCTTCTGAGCGCCCCATCCGACGTCGTCGAACGGCCCCCTCCCGGGGGCCGTTTCGTTTTCGGACAGGCCGCCCCATCTGACGGGTCCGCCCGTCGCTCAGGGATCAGCCGATGCAACTCACCGGAATCCACCACCTCACCGCCATCACCGCGCAGGCGGCCGACAACCTGGCCTTCTACACCCGGGTCCTCGGCCTCCGGCTGGTGAAGAAGACGGTGAACCAGGACGACGTCTCGGCCTACCACCTGTTCTACGCCGACGGTCTGGCCTCGCCCGGCACCGACGTGACCTTCTTCGATTGGCCGGCGCCGCGCGAGCGGCGCGGCACCAACAGCATCAGCCGCACCGGCCTGCGCGTCGCGGGCGCCGGCGCGATCGACTGGTGGCGCGAGCACTTCGCCCGGCAGGGCGTAAGCCATGCGGTGCCGGTGGAGCGCGACGGGCGCCTCACCCTGGATTTCGAGGATGGCGAGGGTCAGCGCCTGATGCTGCTGGAGGACGGGGGCGCCGGCGAGGCCCATCCCTGGGCGCAGAGCCCCGTACCGGCGGCGCATCAGATCCGGGGTCTCGGGCCGATCCGCCTCAGCGTGGCGCAGATCGAGCGGACCGAGGCCGTGCTCACCGAGATCCTCGGCATGAATCACGATCGGAACTATGAGCTTCCCGAGGGCGAGGTACGCGTCTATCGCATGGGTGGGGGAGGCCCCGCCGCCGAACTCCACCTCGTGGCCGAACCGAAGCTGGCCCCCGCCCGTCAAGGCGCCGGGGCCGTGCACCACGTCGCCTTCCGCATCCCGGACACCGACTATGCGGCCTGGGCCGATCGCCTCCAGCAGCGGCGCATGCCCTCCAGCGGCCCGGTGGACCGTTATTACTTCCGCAGCCTGTACTTCCGCGAACCCAACGGAATCCTGTTCGAGATCGCCACCGACGGGCCGGGCTTCGCCACTGACGAGCCGATGGAGACCCTGGGCGAGCGCTTGGCCCTGCCGCCCTTCCTCGAACCCCGCCGCGCGGAGATCGAGGCCGGCCTGAAGCCCCTCTGACGGGCCGGGGCAGAATTAAGAACGATTCCAAGCCACTGCACGCGCGTGTGCCTGCGTACGCGCGCCGCCTTGACGGGCCTACCGCAGGTGCGAGAAGACCCCACGCAAAGCTTCGAGATTCGAGCGAAATTCGAGACGGACCGTCGATGAGCAAGTTCAACGAGGAGCGTGTGCTGAGTGTCCATCACTGGACCGACACGCTGTTCTCCTTCCGCACCACCCGCGATCCCGCCTTCCGCTTCCGCAACGGCGAGTTCGTGATGATGGGCCTCGAGGTCGAGGGCCGGCCGCTGCTGCGCGCCTACAGCGTCGTCTCGGCCAATTATGAGGAGGAACTGGAGTTTTTCTCGATCAAGGTGCCGAACGGCCCGCTCACCTCGAAGCTGCAGCACCTCAAGGTCGGTGACCCGATCATCGTCGGCAAGAAGCCCACCGGCACCCTGGTGCTCGACAATCTGATGCCGGGCAAGAACCTCTACCTCCTGGGCACCGGCACCGGCCTCGCGCCCTTCATGTCGATCATCAAGGATCCGGAGACCTACGAGCGCTTCGAGAAGGTCGTCCTCGTCCATGGCTGCCGTCAGGTGCAGGAGCTCGCCTACGGCGAGACCATCACCCAGGATCTGCCGAACCACGAGTTTCTCGGCGAGGTGATCAGCGCCGGGCTGATCTACTACCCGACCGTGACCCGTGAGCCCTTCCGCAACCGCGGCCGCATCACCGACCTGATGACCTCGGGCAAGCTGTTCGAGGATATCGGCCTGCCGCCGATGTCGGTGGAGAACGACCGCTTCATGCTCTGCGGCTCGCCCGACATGATCCGCGACACCCGCCAGCTGCTGACCGAGGGCGGCTACGAGGAGGGCAATCACGGCGAGGCCGGCCACTACGTCATCGAGAAGGCCTTCGTCGAGAAGTGAGCGGCACGCGCGCCGTCTTCGTCGCCGGCGCCGGGACCGAGATCGGCAAGACCTACGTCACCGCCGCGCTGACGCGGCGGCTGCGCGCCCTGGGCCGCGGCGTGCGGACCCTCAAGCCCCTGGCGAGCGGCGTCCCGCCCCTCGATGCCGCGGATTTCGCGGAGAGCGACACCGGGCGCCTGCTCGCGGCGCAGGGCCTGGCGACGACGCCCGAGACGGTCGCCGCCTGCTCGCCCTGGCGCTTCACCGCCCCCTTGAGCCCCGATCTCGCCGCCACCCGCGAGGGCCGGACCCTGGCCCTGGACGACCTCGTCGGCTGGTGCCGGCGAGAGATCGCGGCCACGCCGCCCGACACCACGTTGCTGATCGAGGGGGTCGGCGGCGTGATGAGCCCGGTGACGGGGGAGGCGACCGGCCTTGACTGGCTCAAGGCCCTGCGCCTGCCGGCTCTCCTCGTCTCCGGCTCGTATCTCGGCGCGATCAGCCATGCCCTCACGGCGGCCGAGACCCTGCAGGCGCACGGCGTTCCCCTGCTGGGGATCGTCGTCTGCGCCAGCCCCGACGCGCCGACCCCGCCCGATTTCGTGGCGGGGGCCATCGCCCGGCACCGGGCCGTGCCGGTGATCGTCATCGCCCGCAACGGCGACTGCCCGGTCGACCTCGCGGATCTCGTGCGCCCGGCCTCCGCCGCCTGAACGCCCGCAGTCTCGCCGGAGGCGCCTCAGAGCACCCGAAGCGCGAGCGCTCCGGCCGGGCAGAGCCGGAGCACGTGCGGGCGCTCCGGCAGCACGTCCCAGATCCGCGCCTCCGCGTAGCGCAGCAGGACCGTGCCCCCGGGGCCCGGCCCGTGGAAGCACTGCTCCAGGGCGAGGACCAGGGTGGAGCGGGGCGGATGGGGGCGCAGGGTGGTGTCGATCGCGAGGGTGAGCGCATCGGCGGCGGAGTCCGGGAAGGCGTCGAAGCTCTGCACCAGTCCGTCGATCTCGTTCCCATCGAGGGTCAGCACGAGGCAGAGCCGAGGCAGGACGCTGGGGCAGGCCGAGACCGGCACGTCGCGCCTCAGGGTCAGGGCGAAGCGGGGCGAGGCTTGCGCCGGATAAGCCCAGCGCTGGGCTTCGCGGACCCCCTGGAAGGGCACCCATTCCTCCGGCTGCGAGGCGGAGGGGGCGGCGACGCGGCCCTCCGCCCGCCCGTCCTGGCGGTAATGCACCAGGGGGTTGATCCCGGCCAGGCCGACATCGGGGTAGCGCGCCACGTACATCAGGGTGCTGAAGGCGGGGTTCGGGTCGAGACCGGCCTTGGCACCGACGCGCAGGTAATGCCGCACCGGGTCGAGGCGGGTCGCGCCGCTCTGGCGCCGGTAGAAGGCGGTGTCGAAATCCGCGCTGGGATCGCGGTCCTGCGCCGCGCCGCGCCAGACATAGTGCAGGAACGGGTCGATGCCGGAGCGGGCCACGTCCGGGTTGTTCGTCCGGTAATAGGCCGCGTCGAACAGGCGGGGCACGCGGCCGAGGATCACCCGGCGGATCAGGGGCGTGGCGAGGCGGACGGCGTGGAACGTCGGGCTGCGTGTCATGGGAAGGTCGGCGCCTCGCACAACCGGCGCAGGACGGCGCGGTAGGCCTCGGGGTCCTCCTCGCGGCCGACCTGGGCGAGACCGGCGCGCTGCACCTGCGTCCAGGCGGCCGCGTCCGCGTGGAGATGCGCCAGCGTCTCGGCGAAGCCCCGGGGATCGTGCCAGTCATGGACCCGGTATCCGGTGCCGTCGGGCCAGCCCATCTGTCCGGCCAGGACCGGGGTGATGACGCTCGGCAGGCCGCGCGCGACGGTCTCCAGCACCTTGTGCGGGAGGCCGGCGGCGAAGCGCGTGGGGGCAAGGGCGACGCGGGCGGCATCGAGGGCGGGGCCGATCTCGTCGAGGCGACCGAGGACGGTGACGCCGGGCCGGGTCAGCCGCTCGGCGATGGAGGGCGCGACCGCACCGATGATGGTGACGTGGGCCTCCGGCAGGAGCGCCCGCAGGGCATCCCAAGCCTGCCCGAAGAACCAGTCGAGGGAATCGATGTTCGGCTCGCCTTCGCGGGCGAGGGATCCGATGAAGACGAACCCCGAGCGGGCGGCGAAGCCGGGCGGGTTCGGATGGGGCGCCTGGACGTGGCCGAGGACCACCGGATCCGCGACCCCGGCCCGGCGCAGCAGGCGCGCGTCGGCCGGGGAGACGCAGACCACCCGGTCGGCCGCCGCGATGGTCCGCAGCTCCAGGGCGGTCGCCCGGGCGAGGGCCGGCCCCGGCGCCGGCCGGCCCTTGAGGGCATCGACGACGAACTCGCGCAGGGCGTAGAGGGATTCGGAATCGAACACCACGCGGGCGCGGCCGACCTCCCGCGGGGTCAGGCCCAGATCCGCCAGGACCTCGCACACCATGCGGATATGCGGTGGTCGGCTGACCCAGAGCACGTCGTAGATCCCGGCCCGCTCGGTGACGAGGCGCCGGAAGCCTTCCCGCCCGCAGGGCTCGATGACTTCGATCCGGTCCGAGAGATCGCGGTAGGTCGTCGCCGGCTCCTCGCGCTCGCCATAGACCGAGCACACCGTCACGGCGTAGCCGAGGTCCGCCATCGCGTTGACGATGGCGTTGGCCCGCGGCAGCCCGGCTCCGAGATCCTGATGCGGGGCCCGGTCGTCGACGTAGAGGACGCGTAGGGCGAAGGGGGCGTCGTCGCGGGGGCCGAAGCCCGTGCGCCGCGGACCCTGCCCGAAGAGCCAGGGGCCGTGCCGTTCGCGGAAGCGGACCCGGTTGCGATCGAGGAGCGCCTCGACGTCGGCACGCCGGACGCTGGTGCCGCTCTCCACGTGGATCGCCAGGGCCCGGGGCTGGTAGACGACCCGCCGCCCCGCCTGCTGGCAGCGCGCGCAGAGGTCGGTGTCCTCGAAATAGGCCGGCGCGAAGCGGTCGTCGAAGCCGCCGAGATCCGTGAACAGCCGGGCCTCGATCATCAGCAGGGCACCGGAGACGTAGCCCGCGTCGCGGACGTAGGAGGCCTCCGGCGCGAAGGGATCGAGACCGCCGCGGCCGGCCGGATGGGTGAGTTGCGGGTCGTCCTGGAAGCCGGCCCCGGCCTCCTGCAGGATGCCGCCGGGGAACACCAGCCGCCCACCGACGATGCCGATCTCGTCGGATTCCGCGAAGGTGCGCACCAGGGCCGTGAGGGCGCCGGGCATCAGGTCGATGTCGGGATTGAGGAACAGCACGTAGCGGCCGCGGGCCTCGGCGGCACCCTGGTTGCAGGCGGGACCGAAGCCGGCATTCTCTGGATTGAGGCGGATCCGGGCGCCGTCGATGCGCCCGAACAGGGCCCGGGTCTCGGCATCGGAGGCGTTGTCGACCAGGATCACCTCGAAGGCCGGCCCGGCGAAAGCCTGGTGCCCGGCGAGCTTCGCCAGGGTCCAGGCCAGCAGGTGCCGGGCCCCGCGCGAGACGATCACGACCGAGATCACGGGCGCGGCCTCCGGCCGGAACGCGATGCGGACGTCGTTGAGAAACAACGCGTTCCAGATCAGGGCGGCCTCGACCAGGGCCGCCTTCCGGCCTGCCGGGGCGTCGAGGATGTCGGGGGCCGCCATCATGCAAGGGGCTCCGGGCTCGGCAGAGGGTCGGGCAGGACGGTGATGCGGCCGATGAGATCGTCGTGCAGGACCAGGATCGTGGACGCCTCCGTGCCCGCCCCGAGCCCCGCGAAGGTCACGGCCGCCGGCGCCCCCGGGAGGTCCGCGCGGGCGCTGGCATACGCACTGATATACGGGCTGGAATACACCGAAATCCGGCTGGTATTCAGAAGCGTGACACGTCGGAGGGTGATCTCGCGCGTCGGCGTGCCGATCCGGAAGACCGCGTGGGGATGCGTCCCGAACGCGAGGTGACGCGGCAGCGTCAGGGCCAGGGTCGTCTCGTCTCCGGCGGTGCCGACGCGGACCGCCTGGGCATCCCAATCCGCCGCGACGTCCGCCAGCTGCGCCGCGAGCTCCGCCCGGAGGGGCGGGGGCAGGCGCCGGTCGCGGACCCATTCCGGCGAGAGGGCGAGCCGGAGCCCGGCCAGGCCGGCATCCGCTGACCCGGCCTCGTCTTGTTTGCGCCCGGTCTGCGCGGCCTCCGCCCTGGCGAACCAGCGCCGGCGGGCGGGGGTGTAGGGTTCGGCGCCCGGCGGGGCGACGCGCTCGGTGGCGACCAGGAGGCCGAGGTTGGGATCGTCGCGCAGGTCGGACCGCAGGGAGGTTTCGCAGGTGAGGCGTCCGCTCGCCAGGGCGGTGACGACCCGGTCCGGGTCGATGGCCGCCGAGCGAGCCGCCGCCGCATCGGCCGCCAATGGTTTCCCGTCGGAAACAGAAAGCATTGCCAGCAAAGCGGTTTCCGCCTCTTCCGCACGCGCGTTGTAGCCGGCAAATAGATCTGCGCAGGCCCGGGTGAGCGCGGCGAGTTCGGCCGCGTCCAAGGCCAAGGCCAGCACCTGCGTCATCACCGCCTCGGCGGTGTCCAGGCGATGGGCCGGCACGACGGGGTCGAAGCCCTCGAAACCGAGGGCGGTGCCGATGACGGGCTTGCCGAAGGACAGGGCCTCGGCGACCTTCATCTTCAGGCCGCTGCCCATGAGGATGGGCGCCACCACGAGGTCGATTCCGTCGTAGAAGTCCTCCAGGTCTGGCAGGTAGCCGGCGAAGCGAATCCCGGGCCCCGCGGTCGGGCTGAGGCTGTTGCTGATCTCCCCCGCGATGACGAGTTCGGGACGGGCCGCGGTCCAGCCCTCGCTCCAGGCCGCGGCGAAGCGCCGGATGGAGAACAGGTTCGGATCGTTGCCGTGGCCGAGGAAGCCGATCCGCCTCACCCGGGTCGGGGCGGTGAAGGGCCGGCGGGCGGGAAAGCGCGGCGGCAGCAGGTGAACCCGGCGGTCGGTGATCGTCCGGAAATAGGCCGCCTCCTCGGACTGGATCGCCAGCACGATGTCGGCCCGGCCGAGGCCCGCCGCCTCGCCCGCCCGATCGGTGTAGAAGAAGTTCGGCTCGGCCCGGAACGGCCGGTATTGGCGCTGCCGGTCGGCGAAGCGGTCGTGCGTGTCGATGAGCGTCAGCACGCCCGGAGGCGCCGCCTCCAGGGCGCGCGACAGGAAGACGTAGTTCATCAGGATCGCGCTGGTCTCGGGATAGGCCTTCCCGTACCAGGACACGAAGGCGCCGACGGCCTCGGGGCACCAGTCGTCGATGGAGAAGCACCGCGACCGGGTGGTGAGCGGGATGGTCGCCGGCGGCTCGATCCGGAAGGTGTGCCGGAACAGGCCCGCCGCCGCGGCCTCGTCGGTGGGCGGGTGCTGCCCGAAGCGGCGGTAGATCTGGTCCTCATGGGCATAATAGGCGAGGTCGACCGCGTACCCGCCGCGCTGCAGGGCGGCGCAGGTGGTGAGCAGCCGGCGCCGGTTGCCGGCGCTGGTCGGAAACGCCGGCATCGGTGCCACCACGAGGATCGCCGGGCCGCTCACCGTCCGCCCTCGCGGCGGAGACGGGCCGGCGTGACGGTGCCGGGACCGAGGAGGAAGGCGGTCTCGACGGTCGCCCCGCGGGGGTTGCCCCAGGCCGGCGCCAGGGTGAGGTCGATCTCGGGGGCGGGGCCGAAGCGGAGCTCGGCCGTCGCCACCCGGGCGCAGCTCCAGGTGCTGCCGGCCCGCAGCAGCAGGTAGTTCGGCACCGTGGAGCCCGAGAGCGTGGCCCGGTGCGCATCGTCGCCCGCGAGGGCGAGGCGGGGCGCCGTCTCGGGCACCGGACTCTCCGCGACGGCGGGCGCCAGGAGCGGGAACAGCGTCGCCAGAGCGTCGAGGGTGTCCGGCATCACCGCGGCCAGCACCGCCTCCCCGAGGGCGGCGCGCGCGGGGCGCGCCAGCTCCGCCACGGGTCGGGGCTTCGGACAGGCGATCGCCTGGTCGCGAAAATGCGTCTCCAGGGTCAGGACGCCGCCCTCCGCCAGGGCCGCCGCCCCGTCCTGCAGGACCAGGAGCCCGGCGGGATCGGGCTCAGGGCCGCCGAAGCCGGTGAAGGTCCAGCTGAGCAGGCGCAGGCCCGGCGGCTCCGGGACCGCGAGGGGAATCGGCAGATCGGTGGCCACCGGATAGCGGCAGACCAGCACGCCGTGGCCGGCCGCGAACAAGCGGGCTTCGCGGGGGGCTGGATGGTCGGGAAGGGCGGTCATGCGGCCTTGGGACTCGAGCGGAGCGTGAATCCGCGGATCTCGAACGGTCGAGGGTCACCCCAACCCTCTCCTTCCGGGAGAGGGTGGCGCGTCGTCACGCGCGTCCCCCCAAGGGATCGGCGCAGACACCAGACGGGATCGGCGCAGACTCCGGAAGGGATCGGCGCAGGCTCCAGGGTGCGAAGCCGCGCGCCACGGGAGACGAGAGGGCCGCTCAGCCGGCCCGCTGCGCCCCGAAGGCCGCCAGGATGCGAGCCCAGGAGCGGGTGCCCTTGTGGAAGCTGTCGAGGTCGTACTTCTCGTTGGGCGAGTGGATGCGGTCGTCGTCCAGGCCGAAGCCGATCAGCAGCGTGTTGCGGTCGAGGAGACGCTTGAAGTCGCCCACGATCGGGATCGAGCCGCCGGCGCCGATGGTCACGGCGGGCACGCCCCATTCCTCGGCCAGGGCGGCGCGGGCGGTCTCCAGCTCCGGCATGTCGAAGGGCAGGCTGATGGCGCGGCTGCCCTTGTAGCAGATCACCTCCACCGCGCAGTCGGCCGGGATGCGCGCGCGCACGAAGGCCTCGAAGGTGCGGGCGAGCTGCTCGGGGTCCTGATCGTCGACAAGGCGGAACGAGACCTTGGCGCTGGCCTGGCCGGCGATCACCGTCTTGGTGCCCTCGCCGGTATAGCCGCCGATGATGCCGTTGACGTCGCAGGCGGGACGCGACTGGATCAGCTCGATCAGCATGCGGCCGCGCTCGCCGGCCGGCTCCGACAGGCCGATGGGTCCGAGGAACGTCTCCGCCGTGAAGTCGAGGCCGCGCCACTGCTCCAGCACCTCCGGCGGCGTCTCGCGCACGCCCTCGTAGAAGCCCGGCAGCGCGACCTTTCCGTCGGCGTCGTGCAGGTCGGCGATGATCTTGGACAGGACGTGGATCGGGTTGCGCGCCGCGCCGCCGAAGAAGCCCGAATGCAGGTCCCGGTCGGCGCAGGTCACCTTCACCTCGAAATACGCGAGGCCGCGCAGGGAGGTGGTGATGGCGGGCGTGGTCGGATTCCACATGCTGGTGTCGCAGACGAGGACGATGTCGGCGCCGAGCTTGTCGCGGTTGGCCGCGACCCATTCGGGCAGCCCCTGCGAGCCGTTCTCCTCGGCGCCCTCGATCAGGAGGGTGACGCCGCAGGGGAGCTCGCCCTCCATCGCCTTGAAGGCCCGGCAGGCCTCGACGAAGGTCATCACCTGGCCCTTGTCGTCCGAGGCGCCGCGCCCGACGATCTTCTGCTTCCCGGCGGCATCGGTGGCGAGGCGCGGCTCGAAGGGGGGCGTCTCCCAGAGATGCAGGGGGTCGACCGGCTGCACGTCGTAGTGCCCGTAGAACAGCACGTGCGGGGTGCCGGGCTTCGGCGCATGGGCCAGCACCACCGGGTGCAGGGAGGTCTCGTGGATCCCGGTCTCGAAGCCCAGGGCCGTCAGGGTGCCGGCGAGCCAGCTCGCGGCCTCGCGGCACTGGGGGGCGAAGGCCGGATCGGTGGAGATCGAGGGGATGCGCAGGAAGGCGAAGAGCCGCTCCAGGGCGTTGTCGAGGTCGCGGTCGATGTCGTTGAGAACGGGGGCGAGCGCGGTCATCGGGCGTCCTTGATCAGGCGAGTGGCTCAGGCGCGTGGCGGCACAGGCGGCGGCACACGTGGCGCCACCGGGTTAGCGCAACGCGCCCGCGCCAAGCAACCAGGGGACCGTCACGGCGGGCCGGGGGGTGACCGGGAAGGGGCGGCCGACAGCCGGCCCCCGGGGCGGGCGGCCTCCGGGCAGGCGACCGCGGCGGCCCCGCGTCGGTCCGAGGCGCGGCCACGGGATCGGGTCGCCAAGTGGTGCTCCCGTCAAACGTGAACCCGGCGCAGGGATACCCGGCGGGAACACCAGCTTTTTGGAACTGTTATCGAGTGGACCGGGACGGGGCGGATGGTTTTCCCCCGCCGCCGCCCCTGCGAGTTTTTTCCGAACACCAGCGGCGTCGCGCCTTTCGCGCCGCGCAAGCCACGGATACCGCCATGCTCATCGAAAGCGGCTCCAGCCATGCTGCCAACACTCTTGGCATCACCCTGACGATCAATGGCGAGAGCCGGACGCTTCAGGTCGC
The DNA here is from genome assembly GCF_979256535.1 of Methylobacterium sp. AC690. Classification (NCBI taxonomy): domain Bacteria; kingdom Pseudomonadati; phylum Pseudomonadota; class Alphaproteobacteria; order Hyphomicrobiales; family Methylobacteriaceae; genus Methylobacterium; species Methylobacterium sp. AC690. Next base: position 59,606 of record NZ_CEEDOX010000013.1, read on the forward strand.
CCCCTGGACCACACTCCTCGACCTCCTGCGGGAGGACCTCGACCTCACCGGCACCAAGAAGGGCTGCGACCACGGCCAGTGCGGCGCCTGCACGGTGCTGGTGAACGGCACGCGCATCAATTCCTGCCTGACGCTGGCGGTGATGAAGGATGGAGCCAGCATCACCACGGTCGAGGGCTTGGCCGGAGCGCAGGGCTTGGCCGGATCCGACGGGCTGCACCCGCTTCAGGCGGCCTTCGTCGAGCACGACGCCTTCCAGTGCGGCTACTGCACGCCCGGCCAGCTCTGCTCGGCGGTGGGCATGCTCTCCGAGGGCCATGCCCAGTCGCGGGACGAGATCCGGGAGGCGATGAGCGGCAACATCTGCCGCTGCGGCGCCTACACCAACATCGTCGACGCCATCGAGGACGTGATGCACGCGGGAGCCGCGAAATGAACCGCTTCGATTACGTCCGCCCGACCACCGTCGACGAGGCGGTCCTCGCCGTCGCGTCCGGCACCCAGGCCCGCTTCATCGCCGGCGGCACCAACCTCGTCGACCTGATGAAGTACAACGTCGAGCGGCCCGAGCGCCTCGTCGACATCACCCGCCTGCCCCTCGACCGGATCGAGACGCGCGATGGCGGCCTCAGCCTCGGCGCCCTGGTGACGAATTCCACCGTGGCCTACGACGACCGGGTCAAGGCGCGGTATCCGCTGCTGTCGAGCGCGATCCTGGCCGGCGCCTCGGGCCAGCTGCGCAACGCCGCCACCACGGGCGGCAACCTCCTGCAGCGCACCCGCTGCTACTATTTCTACGACGACGCCACCCCCTGCAACAAGCGCGAGCCCGGCACCGGCTGCGCCGCCATCGGCGGGGTCAACCGCATCCACGCCATCTTCGGGACGAGCCCGTCCTGCATCGCCACCCACCCCTCCGACATGTGCGTGGCGCTGGCCGCCCTGGAGGCGACGGTCCGGGTCGCCGGCCCGGGGGGCGAGCGCACGATCCCCTTCGCCGACTTCCACCGTCTGCCGGGCGACACCCCTGAGCGGGACACCACCCTGGCGGCGGACGAGATCGTGCTCTCGGTCGACCTGCCCGACGAGGATTTCGGTGCCCACCACACCTACCTGAAGCTGCGCGACCGGCTCTCCTACGCCTTCGCCCTCGTCTCGGTGGCGGCGGTGATCAAGCTCGACGGCGACACCATCCGGACCGCGCGCTTCGCGCTGGGCGGCGTGGCCCACAAGCCCTGGCGCAACCGCGATGCCGAGGCCTCCCTGATCGGGAAGCCCGCCACCGCCGAGACCTTCGCGGCGGCCGCCGAGATCGTCGTGGCCGAGGCACAGCCCCAATCCGAGAACGCGTTCAAGATCGAACTCGCGCGGCGCGCCATCGCCCGCGGCCTCGCCCAGGCCGCTGCCGGCACGCCCCAGTCGCAGTCCGACAAGCGCATCGCCTGAAGGAACCCCCATGGCCCACAGCATCAGCACCTCAGGCACCGACACCTATGTCGGGACCGCCCAGAGCCGCGTCGACGGCCCGGCCAAGGTCACCGGCCAGGCGAAGTACGCCGGCGAGTTCGCCGCCCCCGACCTGACCCACGGCTACGTGGTCTCGAGCGGCATCGCCCGCGGCCGCATCCTCTCCATCGACACCGCCGCCGCCGAGGCGGTGCCGGGCGTCGTCAAGGTCTTCACCCACGAGAACCGGCCGCGCACCGCCTGGCTCGACTACAATTACCAGGACCAGGTCGCGCCTCCGGGCTCGCCCTTCCGGCCGCTCTACGACGACAAGGTCCATTACAGCGGCCAGCCCGTGGCCCTGGTGGTGGCGGAGGATTTCGGCACGGCGCGCTACGCCGCCTCGCTGGTGAAGCTCACCTACGAGGCCGAGACGCCGACCACCGATCTGCGGACCCTGGAGGATGTGGCCTACGTGCCGCCCAAGAAGCGGTCCGGCATCAAGCCGCCGCCGGCGCCCTGGGGCGATGCGGACGGCGCCTACAAGGCCGCCCCGGTCCAGCTCACCAACCACTACCATATGGCCGTCGAGCACCATAACCCGATGGAGCCCCACGCCTCGACCGTGGTCTGGGAAGGCGGCGGCAAGCTCACCGTCTACGACAAGATCCAGGGCGTCTCGAACAGCCTCGGCTACATCACCGGCGTGTTCGGGATGAAGAAGGACGACGTCCACGTCCTCAACCCCTATCTCGGCGGCGGCTTCGGCTCGGGGCTTCGCCCGCAATACCAGCTCTTCCTCGCCGTCATGGCGGCGCGGGAGCTGGAGCGCTCGGTGCGGGTGACCCTGACCCGCGACCAGATGTTCACCTTCGGCTACCGGCCCGACGTGCGCCAGACCATCGCCCTCGGGGCGGAGGCCGACGGCGCGCTGACCTCCGTCCGGCACGAGGCGATCTCCGGCACCTCCGGCTTCGAGGACTACCAGGAGGTGGTCGTGAACTGGTCGGGCATCCTCTACGACTGTCCGAACGTCGCCCTCGACTACCGGCTCGCCAAGATCGACACCTACACCCCCTCCGACATGCGCGCGCCGGGCGCGGTGACGGGCGTGTTCGCCCTCGAGATCGCCATGGACGAGCTCGCCCACGAGACCGGCCAGGACCCGATCGACCTGCGCCTGCGGAACTATGCCGAGAAGGACCGGACCCAGGACAAGCCGTTCAGCTCCAAGTCCCTGCGGGCGGCCTATGCCCAGGGCGCCGAGCGCTTCGGCTGGTCGACCCGCAACCCGGAGCCGCGCTCCATGAAGGAGGGGCGCGAGCTCGTGGGCTGGGGCATGGCCACCGGCATCTGGGAGGCCCTGATGCAGCAGTCCAGCGCCCAGGCGACCCTCACCGCCGACGGCAAGCTCGTGGTCGGCAACCAGACCGGCGACATCGGCACCGGCACCTACACCATCCTGACCCAGATCGCCGCCGACGCCCTGGGCGTTCCGATGTCGGACGTGACGACGAAGCTCGGCGACTCGAAGCTCGCCGACGCGCCGATCGCCGGCGGCTCCTGGACCGCGGCCTCCTCGGGCACGGCGGTGATGAAGGCCTGCCGCGACATCGCCGCCCAGGTCTTCACCCTGGCCCGCGGCCTCGACGATTCGCCGCTGGCCAACGTCGATTTCGACCGCGCGGTCTTCAAGGAGGGGCGCATCTCCGTGGCGGGCGACCCGTCCCGCAGCATCGCCCTCACGGAGGTGATGGCGAAGGCCGGGATGGACAAGATCGAGGCCACCGGCTCGGCCGGGCCGGATTCCAATCACTCCCAGGAATTCGCCGGCTACACCCACTCGGCCATCTTCGCCGAGGTGAAGGTCGACGAGGACCTCGGCGTGGTGCGCGTCACCCGCGTCGTCTCGGCGATCGCGGCGGGCAAGATCATCAACACCAAGACGGCGCGCAGCCAGATCCTCGGCGGCGTGGTGATGGGCATCGGCTCGGCGCTCGAGGAAGAGTCCATGCTCGACCACACCATCGGCCGGTTCATGAACCACAATCTCGGCGAGTACCACGTGCCGGTGCACGCCGACATCCACGACATCGACGTGATCTTCGTGGACGAGGACGACACGGCCAATCCGATGGGCGTGAAGGGCCTGGGCGAGATCGGCATCGTCGGCACGGCGGCGGCGGTGGCCAACGCGGTGTTCCACGCCACCGGCAAGCGCATCCGCACGTTGCCGATTACCATTGACAAGATCATCGGCTGATCCCGCGCCGCCGGTCTTGATGTCTTGAGAGCCGCGTGCCTGTCCGGGCGCGCGGCTCTTCTGTTCAGCGCGTGGCGCGGCCGAACAGGCGCTCGGCGAAGGTCGGGCCCGCATCGCCGCGCCCGGCGACCACGACGAGGCGGCGGACCTCGCCGCGGAGGAAGGCCTGGAGGAAGCGGTTGTAGTCGCGGAACGAGACGCAGCCGTTCGAGGCGCCGCTGGGGCCCAGCATGTAGGTGTGGGCCAGGATGCCGTCGCGGCCGTGGATCGCCGCGCTGCCGCCCACCGGGTTGAGGCGGATCGCCCGGACGCCGTGGAACAGCGCCTCGCGCTCGGTGAGCTCGTAGGTGCCCGGCGGGGTCGAGCCGCGCATCCGGCGGTGGACGTGGCGCGGGTTGTCCATGCTCTCGCCGAGGCCGGAATGGGCCTCGAGCCGCTCGCCGCTGGGCAGGGTCACGGTGCGGGCGGTGATGTCGTAGACGGCCGTGCCGGCGCCGACCACCGGGCTGCTCTCGATCACCCGGCGCGGACCCGGATCGACGCTGGGATCCACCGCCGCGTAGGCGAGGGTGGTCCGCGGCTCCGCCTCGGGCTCCGGCGCGGAGCGCGTTCCGAACACCGTGTCGAAGAAGGAGCGCTCGGCCGCGGCATCGGCGCTCGCGCGGGCGACCTGGGTCCGGCGGGTGGCCAGGGCGCGCAGGGCGGGCGCCGCGCGGAGCGCGAGGCGGGCCGGCTCGGCCTGGGCCACGAGGCCGGCCGGGCGCGGCACCGGCAGCGGGATGGTCTGGGGCAGCGCCTGCGCGATCCGGACCGGGCTGGCGGCCGGAGCAACCGGGACCGGCGCGGGGCGCGGCGTCGCCGTCGCCAGCCGCGTCCGGGCGGCACCCGCGCCGGGCAGCAGGGCGGCGCTGAGCGGGGCCGCCTGGGCCAGCCCCCGGGCTGCGGAGCCCAGGACCGGCACCGGATCGAGCATCCAGGCGGAGGCGCTCGGCGCAGGTGCGGTCGCCAGCACCGCCCGTCCCGGGCCGGCCGGGACGGGTGCGTCCGGCGCGGTCAGGTGCGGGAAGGCGGCGCAGAGGAGCGCCACCGCGGAGGTCCGCAGGAGCATCGGCCCGTGGGGCCGGCGACGGCGGCGGAGGCGGCGGCCGGACGGGTACACAGCGTCGTTCATGCGGGCGAACTCGAATACGCAGTTCCCGAACTGGCACAGCCCATCGCCGCAGACCTCAAGAGAAGGTTAAGCGTAGACGAGAGCGGCGGAAGGTGCCCGTTAGGAAAACATCAACCTTAACTGACCCTATTCAGCCGCAGCTTGGTTAATCCCAGATAAACCGCGACGCATCTTGTGCAGAAATCTTGCGCCACGTGGTTCAGCGCCGGCCGGGAGCCTCCATCCACGGTCGTCGGCGGGGCGGAGCGAGACGGATCTGCCCGCCGCCGGCACGAAATCCCGTCCGTGCCCTGTGGACCTCGGGGGCAAGCCGGGCCCCGACGGCGAACCGCTCGAAGTTTCTGCGTATCCTGAGCGCCGGGCCGGGCTGGCGGCCGGCTGCAGGGGGATCGTACCCGCCATGGGGTTTCTCATCGTCTTTCTCGGGGCCGGCCTCGGCGGCATGGCCCGGCACGGCGTCGGGCTCGCCGCCCTGCGCTTCGGCACGGCCTTTCCCTACGGCACGATGGGCATCAACATCCTGGGCTCGATCCTGATGGGGGTGCTGGCGGGCTGGTACGCCATGCGCAGCGGCAGCCAGCCGATGCGGCTGTTCCTGGCCACCGGCGTGCTCGGCGGCTTCACCACCTTCTCCTCCTATGCCCTCGACGGCATCCTCCTGTTGGAGCGCGGCGAGGTGGCTGCGGCCATCATCTACATTCTCGGCTCGGTGGTCCTCGGTCTCGCCGGCCTGCTCCTCGGCCTCATGGTCATGCGGATGATCCTGTGAGACCGGCCGGGCCGTCGTGATGCTGAGCGCGCTGCTGCAATCCTGGCGGTTCTGGGCCCTGCTCTCGGCCTTCTTCGCCGCGCTGACCGCCATCCTGGCGAAGGTCGGCGTCACCGGCGTGCCCCCCGACGTGGCGACCTTCGTCCGCACCGTGGTGATCCTCGCCCTCACCGGCGCGATCCTGTTCGCCACCGGGCAGGCGACGGGCCTCGCGACGATCCCGGGCCGCAGCGCCGGCTTCCTCGTGGCCTCGGGCCTCGCCACCGGCGCCTCCTGGCTCTGCTACTTCCGGGCCCTCGCCCTCGGAGATGCGGCGCGAGTGGCCCCCCTCGACAAGCTCAGCGTCGTCCTCGTGGCGATCCTCGGGGTGATTCTCCTCGGCGAGAGCCTGACCCTGCCGAACTGGATCGGCGTCGCCCTGATCGCGGCCGGGGCAATCCTGGTGGCCTACCGGGCCTGAGAACCGCCCGGCACCGCGCTGTCGCAGGATCAAGCCCCCGCCACCGCGCCGTTTTTTCCAGCGCATGGAATTCTTCCAAATCGAAGACAGTAGATCGTTCGCAGCGTACAAGATTCAATCAATTCCAATGTTGTGGGAATTGCTTGCCAAGCGGAGACTAAGCTTTCAAACCCTCTCTCAACGACGCTGATCGCGAGAGGAGAGCGGGATCATGGAACGCATGCTGGACTGGCTTCGCGGCGCTCTGCGGATCGCCTGGTGGGACGGCTCGGCCCTCGACCTGCGGCTGCATCGCTTCGCCGATCTCATCGACGCCCTGGCGGGCGCTCCGGAGACGGATCCCGCCCTGGTGCCGGCCCACTGGCGGGAACGCCCGTCCGACCGGACCTCGGGAGCCCGGGCGTGAGCGGGCAGGACGAGCGGATGGAGGCCCCACCCCACCCGGTGCCGGCCTGCGCCGAGCCCGCGTCACCCGAGGCCCATCTCGACGAGGCCCTGCGCCGCGCTTTCTGGCAGAGCCTGAACCGGGCGCCCCTGCCGGCCCTCTCGGCACTGGAGGTGGCGGCCCGCGTCGTCGGCGCCCTCTATCGGCAGGTTGCCCAGGCCCATGAGGGGCCGCAGGGCTGCCGTTGCGGCTGGGAGCCGGATCCCGATTGCGACCTCATCGTGCTGGAGGCCAACCTCGCGGCGGCCCTGATGCAGCCGCCCGAGCCCGATCTCGCGCGCATGATCCCCCTCGGACGCGCTTGAGCCGTCACGGTTACGATTCCCTCACACTCCCGGGCCGAACATGGCCGACGCGAGCCCGCTGACGGCCTCGCGTCGGCGCGCGGGGAGTGTGAGATGGACGGGTTCTATCGCGGGATCGAGACGGGCCTCCTGGCTCTCAGTCTGGTCCTCGGGCTCGGTGCCCTGGTCTTGTCGGACCGTGCCCTGCCACGCCCGGCCGTGACCCAGTTGGCGGTCACCCTGCCGATGATCTCCGTCTCGGCGCTGCCCTGAGCTCTGGTCCGGGCCGCATCCGAAATCCCGCTCAAGGATTCATGATCGGTCCGCCCTCTTGACTGCAACCCTTCCGGCCTCTCGCGACTTAACAGTCCAAGATGCAACGCGCGCCGCTGGGCACGCCGTTGCACGATCCCGACATGTTGAGGGCACGTCCACCGAGGGATGTGCGAGCGAGACTTTTCGATGGTAGCGAATCGACTGCGCGTGTCCACGATCGTGGGCGCTTTCGTCTTGGCAGGGACGGTTCTGACAGGAGCCGGTTTCTCGGGCGCTCTCGTCCCCGGCGCCATGGCGGCCCCGGTCGCCAACCAGGGACCGGGCAAGACCGCCGTGGTGACGGCGGCCGTCACCCCCGTCGCGGCGGTGACCGAATCGGAGGACGAATCGGTCAATTGCAGCCGCTCGCGCAAGCGCCTCTGGGTCGAGGGCGAGGGCTGGATCGTTCGCCGCGTCACCACCTGCCGCTGACTTCGGACCGAGACCACCGAGGCGAACCCGACCCTGCCGCGAGGCAGGGTTTTTTCGTGTCATCGGTCCGGTCGCCCGCCGCCCCGGGGCTGCTCCGTTCCGATGGGGACCCTGGCCGGCACGCCCTGTAAGCACTCTTCGACGCTGAACGCCGCCGGGATTTGGGGAACGACGGATGCGGCCGCCGGTTCTTTCTCGAATCGGCCAGCGTGGGAGTTCGGCGCCGCATGACCACTTGTTCGAAGATCCGGCCGCGCCGGGGAATCTCTCTCCGCGTCGTCGGCCTCGCCGGCACCCTGGTGCTCTCCGGCTTGGCCGGCACGGCGCAGGGCCAGGACCTCGCCTACGGCACGGATCCCTATGCCGGTTCCGAGAACGGCTATGGCGGGCCGCTGCTCCACGGCGACTATGTCGGTGCGCCGCTCACCCGCTTCCCCCGCCCGAGCGAGCTCGTGCCCAGCGCCTGGGGCTACGGCACTTACGGCATCCCCACGGTGGCGGGGATCCGCAGCGCCTCGGTCGGCACGCCGACGGTCTACGTCATCGATGGGCAGCCCTCCGCGCTGCGCACGGCAGCCCCGGGCCGCGCCCGGGTTCTGACGCGCAACCGCCAGGGGCGCTGGTCGGACGCGGCCGGCGCCGAGCGGACCCGGGCCCGCGGCGGGCCGTTCCAGGCTGCGGCTCCGGTCGCCGAGACGGGCGGTGGCGCCCGCGTCATTCCCGTTCGGGTTTCGCCGGTCCAGATCTCGCGCCGGTAAGGCGGTTGCGGGAAGAAGACTTCGAGCCGGCTTTCGCAAGCGGTTAATCTGTTCGTGCCACTCTCACGTCAAGAACCGTGAAGGTGGTCAGGCCGCGTCATGCATATCGTCCTCGTCGACACCAGTCGGGTCGTGCTCAAGATGATCGCGGCGCTGCTCGAACCCAACGGGCACACTGTCTCGGCCTTCACCGATTCTGCCGAGGCCCTGAACTTCGTCGAGAATACCGGCTCGGTTCGGGTGCTGATTACCAGTCTCGAGGTTCGGCCCCTGGGCGGCCTCGAACTGTGCTGGTCCGCCCGCCTGCTCGCCGAGGCCAATCGTCCCCTCTACGTCATCACCATGTCCTCGGCCCGGAACGCCCGGAACCTCGCCGAGGCCCTGGATAGCGGCGCCGACGACTTCATCGAGAAGCCGCCGGGACCGGAGGAGCTGCATGCCCGCCTGCGGGCCGCCGAGCGCCTGACCACGATGCAGAGCGAACTGATCCGCCTCGCCGACACGGACTCGCTGACGGGCCTGCTCAACCGGCGCGCCTTCCTGCAGAAAGCGCGCGATGCCGCCGACCGTGTGGGGGATCACGGCAAGATGTCGGCCATCCTCCTCGACATCGATCACTTCAAGCGCATCAACGACGAGTACGGCCACGACGTCGGCGACGCGGCGATCCAGGCTGTGTGCCGCGAACTCGCCCTCGACGGCCTCGTCGGCCGTCTCGGCGGCGAGGAGTTCGGCATCGTCCTGCCCCATCGCACCGGCGCCGAGGCCGAGGGTCTGGCGACCCGCCTGCGCCGCTCGATGGAAGCCCTGCGCATCCGCGGCGGCCGGGTCCCGATCCGCCTCACCTGCAGCTTCGGCGTCAGCGAGTGGTCGGAGGGCGACACCATCGAGGGGCTTCTCAAGCGGGCCGACATCGCCCTCTACGAGGCCAAGACGACGGGACGCAACCGCGTCGTGAGCGCCGCCTCCGACCTCGTGCTGGCACGCGCCGGCTGAGTCCGACCCTGTCTCGAATCGAGGGTTAACCCGCCGACGCCCCTGTGCCGTTGCGAAACGCCAAGCTTCCCGATCCGACCGCGAAATCCGGCCGTTTACCAAAGTACCGCGCGGATTTCCGCGCGGCTTGGGCAATGTTCGGGGGATTTCGCCCGAATCCAGACTGAGATTTGGCCAGTAAAGCTCTGGAACGGAACTTGATCTGAACCTCCCAGGGAACGCCGCGGTGTGTCGCGGTGGGACAATGGGGAGTGCAGCGGCATGAATGACGCCGTGGGAGTTTTGATCGTCGGCGAGCCCCTCGGGCTCGAACCCGCGTTTCGCGCCGTCATCGAGCATGAGCCGCGCCTGCAGACCTTGAGCGAGGGCGAGCTCGCGCCCGGATCGGAAGGGCCGTCGCGCAAGGTCGCCTTGCTGTTCGTCGGCGCGGAGCCCGAGCCGGGCCTCGCCGGCCGGATCGCGGCGCTCAAGGGCCGGGCGCCGGGCCTCGCCGTCCTCGTCGGCTTCGAGGTGCTGCGGGCCGGCCTGCTGACCCGTCTGGTGGATGCGGGCGCCGATGCCTTCATCGCCCGCTCGGCGACGCCGCGCGACGTCTGCGAGGCCCTCCTGAGCCTTGCCGCCAACCCGGCCGAGCCGACCTGGGACGAGGCTGCGGCGGCAGCGCCGGCCGATGGCCTGACGCCGCGCGAGGCCGAGATCCTGCGCTTCCTGAGCGCCGGCTTCAGCAACAAGGAGGTGGCGCGCCGCCTGAACCTCAGCGTGCGCACGGTGGAGACCCACCGCCTCAACCTGCGCCGCAAGACCCAGACCGGGCGTCTCAAGGACCTCGTCGCCCTGGCCCGCCACCTCGGCCTCACGCCGGTGGTCGATGCCGCTCCGGTCCGTTCGACGGGCGGCGACCGCCCCCGGGGACAGCACGCGAGCGAGTCCGTGGCCCGGCTCTGAGCCGGGCCGCGACGCCCCTCGGGCGGGCAAGTCGTTTTTCAGGCAGGTAAGCGTTTTTCAGGCGGGGGTCAGACTTTCGTTGACCGCGGAGAGGGGACGCTTGGGCTTCTGGGCCACGTCGCCGCCGCGGATGGCCTCTTCCAGCGGCTCCGGACCCTTTCGCAGGAGCTTGGCCAGGTAGTAGCTGCCGAACCCGAAGATGAAGGCGTAGGCGATCAGGAACGCGATCAGCGAGGTCGTCACGGCGTTGACCGTCAGGGGCGAGTGGGCGTCCGCCGTGCGCAGCTGCCCGTAGACGATGTAGGGCTGGCGTCCGATCTCGGCGGTGAACCAGCCGAACAGCACCGCCCCGAACCCGGAGGGGGTCATCAGCATCGCCGCGTTGAGGAACCAGCGGTTCGAGAAGAGCGTGCCCTTCCAGCGCAGGTAGAGGCTCCACAGGCTCAAGCCCAGCATCGCCATGCCGATCGCGACCATGATGCGGAACGAATAGAAGACCGGCCAGACCGGCGGACGCTGGTCCGGCGGCACGTCCTTCAGGCCCGGCACCACGCCCGAGAAGTCGTGGGTGAGGATGAAGCTGCCGAGGCGCGGGATGCCGATCTCGAAGTCGTTCTTCTCCGCCTGCATGTTGGGGATCGCGAAGAGCAGCAGGGGCATGTTGTCCTGCCGGTCCCAGTTCGCCTCGATCGCCGCGAGCTTGGTCGGCTGCAGCTTGAGCACGGCGAGACCGTGGGTGTCGCCGACGAAGATCTGGATCGGGGTGAAGATCACCGCGAACCAGAGCGCCATGGAGAGCGAGAGACGGGCCCCCGCCACCTTCTCGGCCGGCTCCTTGCGCGCCCGCAGGATCATCCAGGCCGACATGCCCGCCACCGCGAAGGCCGTGGTGAGGAAGCAGCCCAGCACCATGTGGGCGTAGCGGATCGGGAAGGACGGGTTGAAGATCACCTTCCACCAGTCGGTGGCGATGGCCCGGCCGTTCTCGACGACGAAGCCGTCCGGCGTCTGCATCCAGGAATTGGCCGACAGGATCCAGAAGGCCGAGATCAGGGTGCCGATCGCCACCATGCAGGTGGAGACGAAGTGCAGCCTGTCGCCGACCCGGTCCCAGCCGAACAGCATGATCCCGAGGAAGCCCGCTTCGAGGAAGAAGGCGGTGATCACCTCGTACTGGATCAACGGCCCGAGCACGTTGCCGGTGAAGTCGGAGTAGCGCGACCAGTTGGTGCCGAGCTGGTAGCTCATCACGATGCCGGAGACGACGCCGAGGCCGAACGAGACCGCGAAGACCTTCACCCAGAACCGGTAGAGGTTCCGGTACATCGGGTTGCCGGTCCAGAGCCACTGCGCCTCCAGGCGGGCGAGGAAGCTCGCCAGCCCGATGGTGAAGGCCGGGAAGATGATGTGGAAGGCCATGGTGAAGCCGAACTGGATGCGCGAGAGCAGGAGCGCGTCGACTTCCATGGCAAACCCTCATGCGATGCGGAGCCCCGATGGCAGGGACTCCTGAAGCAGCTATAGCGTGAAGACGCCGAAGCTGCATCCGGTTCGCGGCGGGCGACCGGGTCGCAGGGGGCGGCCCGGGGGGCTCCTCAGCGCCGCGGCAGCAGGCGGCGCGGCGCGCGAGCCAGGGTCGCGACCCCGAACAGGCCGAGGGCCACCACCCCGGTCAGCCCGGCCACGAGGAGGTCGCGGTCGCGGCTCGTCCAGTAGGCACTGCGCGTCGTCTTGGTCCGGTCCGAGAAGCGCCCGTCGATGCCCACATGGCCGGGCACCGGGGCGAACAGGTTGCCGGCCTTGTCGGGCACCGGTTCGTCGGTGAGCTGGGCCGACCACATCGTGGCGGCCTTCTTGTCCGCGTAGCCCGGCATCAGCGCCTGGGCGGCGGCCATCATCACCGTGCTGTGGCCGACCCAGACCTCGCGGCTCGGGTTCTCCGCCGCGGCGACGATCGCCTCGGCGCAGAGGCGCGGATCGTAGACCGGATCGGAAGCGTACTGGCCGTGGCCGGTGCGGTTGCGGGCCCAGTTGAACTGCGGGGTGTTGACGGCGGGCAGGTAGACCACGCTGAGGGAGACATCCACGCGATCGTGGATCAGCTCGGAGCGCAGGGCGTCGGTGAAGCCCGAGACCGCGAACTTCGCCGCGCAGTAGGGCGCCTGGAGCGGCGCGGCCCGGATGCCGAGACCCGACGAGACCTGGATGATCGCGCCGCGGTTGCGCGGCTTCATGTGGCGCAGGGCCGCCAGTGTCCCGTAGACCTGGCTCAGGTAGGTCGTCTCGGTGACGCGCCGGTACTCCTCGGGCGTGATCCGGTCGGCCGGGTTCACGATCGTCGCCATCGCGTTGTTGACCCAGGCCCGGATCGGCCCGAACTCCCGCTCGATCCGCTCGGCGGCGGCGTCGATCGCCTCCGCGTCCGCGACGTCGGCCGAGATCCCCAGGACGGGGCGGCCGTAGGCGGTCAGGTCGGCCTCCGCGTCGCGCAGGCGGTCGGCATCGCGGGCGATGACGACCACGGCCCAGCCTCGCCGCGCGAAGAGATGGGCGGTGGCGAGCCCGATTCCGGCGGTTCCTCCGGTGACGACCGCGACCTTGGTCATGGATTTCGGCTTCCTTCTCGACGACAGCCTGCGCCAACGGTCCAGGGGTGCGGCTGTTGCCTCGAGGACCGCGTGCCCAAACGACACGGGTCCCGGACGGACCGGGCGGTCGACGACGCCTCAGGCCGCCTGGCCCGCCTCCGCGGCCGGCTTCTTGGCTTTCGACATCTTGGCTGTCGCCGCCTTGGCTGTCGCCGCCTTGGCTTTCGCTTCCTTGGCTTTCGCTTCCTTGGCCGCGGGCGCCTCTGCGGCGGCTGCCGGGGCAGCCAGGGACTTCGCCGCCTTGGTGGCCCGGCGGCGCGTGGCCTTGCGCGCACCGGGGCTTCCCGCTCCGGTCGAGAGATCGCGGCCCTGGCCGTCCTTGACCTCGGCGAGGCGTGCCTGGAGCAGGCCGAGCACGGCGGCCTCCTCGGGCTTCAGCACGGTGAGGTCCTCGCGCAGCTCGTCCTCCACCGCGTCCTTGATCTGCAGGAGGAGCGCACCCTCGAGGTAGCAGTCGAGCACCTGCGGATGGATGTAGCACTTGCGGCAGATGGTCGGCGTGTTGCCGAGCCGGGCGGCGACGCCCTCGATGGCGGCGCGCAGGTTCTTCTTGGCCTTGGCCTCGCTGTCGAAGGCCTCGAATTCCTGCAGCGCCAGGGCGGCCAGGACGGTCCCGGCCCAGGTCCGGAAATCCTTGGCGGTGATGTCCTGGCCGGTGATCTCGCGCAGGTAGGCGTTGACGTCGGCCGAGGTCACGTCGCGCACGGTGCCGTCCGCGTCGCGATACTGGAACAGCTCCTGGCCGGGCAGGTCCTGGCAGGCCTTGACGATCCGGGCGACGCGGCGGTCCTTGAGGCCGAGGTCCCAGGTCTTGCCGCTCTTGCCCTTGAACCGAAAGGTCAGCGCCGAACCCGCGATCCGGGCGTGCCGGTCGCGCAGCGTCGTGAGGCCGAAGCTCTTGTTGGTGCGGGCGTAATCGTCGTTGCCGACGCGGATCAGCGTGGTCTCCAGGAGATGCACCACGGTGGCCAGCACCTTCTCACGGGGAAGGTCGCGCTTGCCCATGTCGGCATCCACGCGGGCGCGGATGGCCGGGAGCGCGTCGGCGAAGGCCATGACGTGCTCGAACTTGGTGAGGTCGCGGGCGGCGCGAAAATCCGGGTGGTAGCGGTACTGCTTGCGCCCCTTGGCGTCGCGGCCCGTCGCCTGGATGTGGCCGTTGGCCCGCGGGCAGATCCAGACGTCGGTATAGGCCGGCGGGATCGCCAGGGCGCGGATCCGGGCGAGGGTCTTCGCGTCCCGCACCGGCTGGCCCCGGGCGTCGCGATAAGCGAAACCCGTCCCGCTCTTCCGACGCGTCAGGCCCGGCATGGTGTCGTCGACGTAGCGCAGGCCCGCTTCCTCGGCGGCGTCGCGCGGGTCGGCGACCGTGCCCTCTTCGTCGCGCGCCGTGGCCATGCTGGTCCCGTCCCTGCGGTGATCTGGTTCGCCGTCAACGGGCCCGCGCTAGTCCCTGTTCCGCCATGCCCTGTTCCGCCATGCCCCGCTCTGCCATGCCCCGTTCCGGGCGGAGCGTGCTACATCGCGTCCGATGGATACCCCCGCTTCCGCCGCCGCATCCCGGCGCCTCGTCCTCCTCGCCCCCGACGATGCGGGCTTCGCGGCCCGCGACCTTCCCCTCGTGGCGGCGGCCCGGGCTGCCGGTTTGTCCGCGACGGTGGTGACGCGGGTGGACGCCCATCGCGGGGCGATCGAGGCGGCGGGCGCCCGGGTGGTTCCCTTCGCCCTGGGGACTTCGCGGCTCAACCCGATGGCGGCGGGCTACGAGGCGGGCCAGCTCGCTGGAATCCTGAAAGCGCTGGAGGCCGACCTCCTCCACGCCATCGGCCTCCGGGCGATCGTGGTCGGCGGCACGGCCGCGGCCATGTCGGGAATCGCGGCGCGGATCTACCAGCCCGGCGACCTCGCGGCCCTGAACGCCCGCACGGACGCCGCCGGGCGCCTGACGCGCTTCGGCCTGCGCGGGGCGCTGCGGGGCCCCCTCGCCACCCGGGCCACCCGCTATCTCTGCGCGACCGCGGCCGAGGCCGCCGCCCTGGGCCTCGACCCGGCCGATACGGCGCTGGCGCTGGCGGGCGCGGACGGGCTCGCGGTCGCCGCCGGCACGCTCTACGGCGAGTTCGCCCGAGCATGATCGAGCCAGCTTGATCACGCCCGCATGATCACGCCCGCATGAGCAAGCCCCGCAAGAGAACGCCCGCATGACGCCGTCGGCCGATCCCCTCGCCTTCATCCGGGCCAACACCCGGCTGCGCCCGGTGCCGCACGCGCCCGAGATCGTCCTGCACGTGGCCGACGAGGCCACCGAGCTGTGGCAGAAGACCGAGGACGAGCTGGCGGTGATCGGCCTGCCGCCGCCGTTCTGGGCCTTCGCCTGGGCCGGCGGGCAGGCCCTGGCCCGCTACATCCTCGACAATCCCGGTCTCGTGGCGGGACGCCGGGTGCTCGATTTCGCCTCCGGCTCGGGCCTCGTCGCCATCGCGGCGGCGCGCTCCGGCGCGGAGCATGTCACGGCGAGCGACCTCGACCCCTTCGCGATCCCGGCCATCGCCCTCAACGCGGCGGCCAACGGCGTGGCGGAGCGCATCGAGGCGGTGTCGCGCGACCTCATCGGCTCCGATCCGGGGTCCGCCGTGGTGCTCGCCGCCGACATCTTCTACGAGCAGGACCTCGCCGCCCGGGTCACCGCCTGGCTGTCCGGCCTGCACGCGCGCGGCGCCACCGTGCTGGTGGGCGATCCCGGCCGCTCCTACCTGCCCCGCGACCGGCTCACCGAACTCGCCACCTACACGGTGCCGGTGAGCCGCTCCCTGGAGGATGCCGAGGTCAAGCGCAGCAGCGTCTGGCGCTTCAGCGCCTGAGCCGCGCCCCGCGCGGAGGCCGCCTCAGAACCGGCCGCGGCGCTGCGCGTCGAGGCTCCACGGGCCGGCGCCGGCGGCCGCCAGGAAGAGGAAGACGAAGCAGAACAGGATCGCGGCATCGCCGCCGTTGAGGGCCGGGAACGGGCTCTTGGGGTGGTGGGCGATGAAATACGCGACCGCCATCTGGCCGGAGAGCAGGAACGCCACCGGCCGGGTGAACAGGCCCAGGATGATGAGCACGCCGCCCAGGGTTTCGAGGATGGCGGCGAACCACAGGAGCGACATCATCGCGGGGCCCGCTCCCCCACCCATCCGGAGGGGAAAGCCGAACAGCTTCTGCGTGCCGTGCTCCAGGAAGAGCAGGCCTGCCACGATGCGCAGGATGCTGAGGAGGCGCGGGGCCCAGGTCGTCGAGAGGCTGGCGAGGGACATGGGCGAGGGGTCTCCGGCGAGGGGCCGCATCGAGGGGCCCGCGGCGCGGACGGCGCCCGCGCGAAGCCGTCGAGCCATAGCGCGGGGCCGGGGACGGGGCGAGCCTCGCGGGGACAATCCCAGGGGGATATCCGGCCGCGCGGCCCCGCCTACATCCCGTCGTCGAACTCCGGCGGGCCGAGGCGGCGCCAGGCGGCGGCGATGCGCTCGGGCTTGGTGTCGAGGGCCTCCGCGCAGGCGAGGAGCGTCGCCTCGTCACCCATGATATGATCGAGGATGCCGGCCAGGAAGCCGGGGTCCTGTGCACTGGCCCGCAGGGTCTCGGGCGTCGCCCCGGTGGCGTTGAGGAAGGCGAACAGGCGCTCGTCGTCGGTGGCCATCCAGGCGAGGGCCGCCAGGGCCACGCCTTCGGCGGATTCGTCTCCGCTATTGGGTTTGCGTTTCGTCAACATGTATCCGCTAAATCTCCTCAGGCGGGGCATGCGTCGAACGACAATGGGCCGTCCACGCACCGGGAACAACGGGCCATGAAGAAGACCGTGCTCATCGTTGAGGACAACGAACTCAATATGAAGCTCTTCAACGACCTGTTGGAGGGACATGGCTACGCGACGCTCAAGACGGCCAACGGCATCGAGGCGATCGAGCTCGCGCGGGCCCATCGCCCCGACCTGATCCTCATGGACATCCAGCTGCCCGAGGTCTCCGGCCTCGAAGTCACGAAGTGGCTCAAGGAAGACGACGACCTCAAGGCCATCCCGGTGATCGCGATCACGGCCTTCGCCATGAAGGGCGACGAAGAGCGCATCCGCGAGGGCGGTTGTGAAGCCTACCTGTCGAAACCGATCTCGGTGGCGAAGTTTCTCGCCACCGTCCGACAGTATCTCGGCGACGCCAGGACCGCCTGACCCGCCCGCCTCGCTCATAGCCTTCCCGATGGCCCGTAGTACGACCCTGCGCGAGGACCGATGTCGGCCCGAATTCTGATCGTCGATGATCTCTTCCCGAACGTGAAGCTCCTGGAGACGAAGCTCTCCATGGAATACTTCGACGTCCTGGCGGCGATGAACGGCCCCGACGCGCTGACGATCTGCGAGAAGGGCCTCTGCGACCTCGTCCTCCTCGACGTGATGATGCCCGGCATGGACGGGTTCGAGGTCTGCCGCCGGCTCAAGAGCAATCCCAACACGGCCCACCTGCCCGTCGTGATGGTCACCGCCCTCGACCAGCCCTCCGACCGCCTGCGCGGGCTCGATGCGGGTGCGGACGACTTTCTGACGAAGCCCATCGACGACACGGCCCTGTTCGCCCGCGTGCGCAGCCTCGTGCGCCTCAAGGCGGTGACGGACGAGCTGCGCTCCCGCGCCATGGCCTCGCGGGATTTCGGGATCGGCGATCCCCTGGCCCTCGCCGCCGCCGAGACCGGCCTCAACGCCTCGATCCTCCTCGTGGAGGACCGTCCCGGCTCGGCCGACCGCCTCTCGGCGGCCCTGGGCCAGCACCACACGCTGACGGTCGAGCCCGACCCGCACAAGGCCCTGGTGCTGGCGGCGGAGGGCGCGTTCGACCTGACCCTGGTCAGCCTCGACATCCAGGGGTTCGACGGCCTGCGCCTGTGCAGCCAGTTGCGCTCCCTCGATCGCACCCGCCTGATGCCCGTGATGATGATCGCCGAGGAGCACGACCGCGCCCGGGTGATCCGGGGGCTCGAATTCGGCGTGCACGACTACCTGATGCGGCCCGTGGACCGGAACGAGCTCGTGGCCCGGGTGCGCACGCAGGTGCGCCGCCGCCGCTTCTCGGACGCCCTGCGGGGCGCCGTCCAGGCCTCGATGGAACTCGCGGTCACCGATGGCCTCACGGGCCTTCACAACCGGCGCTACCTCGACAGCCACCTCGGCGCGCTGTTCGGCGAGGCGGCCCTGCGCAACCGTCCGGTGGCGGCGCTGATGCTCGACATCGACCGCTTCAAGTCCATCAACGACACCTACGGCCACGAGGCCGGCGACGAGGTGCTTAAGGCCTTCGCCGAGCGCATCCGCACCCATACGCGCGGCATCGACATCGTGGCCCGCTACGGCGGCGAGGAGATCGTCATCATCCTGCCGGATGCCGAGGCCGAGGGGGCCTACGCCATCGCCGAGCGCATCCGCGAGCGGATCGAGGCGGTGCCGTTCGCCATCCAGCGCGACACCCGCATGGTGCCGGTGACGGTGTCCATCGGCGTGGCCTGGCGCCGGGCCGAGGATGTCGGGCCGGCCGACATGCTCAAGCGGGCCGACCTCGCCCTGTACCGGGCCAAGAGCACCGGCCGGAACCGCGTCGAAGCGGCGGCGGCCTGAAGCCCGGCCGGAACCGGGTCGAAGCGGCGGCGGCCTGAAGCCCGGCCGGAACCGCGTCGAAGCGGCGGCGGCCTGAAGCCCGGCCGCCGCGCCGCCCGGGCCCCGAAGCCCGCTACTGCAGCTGATGGCCCTTCTTGGCCATCTCGGCACGGACCCGGACCATGATGTATTCCGAGACGTCCTGGGTCCAGTTCTGCATGGCCTGGACCATCTCGTCGAGCACCTGCGGCTGGGTCTCGACGTAGCGCTTGCCGGCGGGCGAGCGGAAGAAGGTCGCGATCTCGTTCAGCTCGGCCTCGGACAGGCGCGCGGCGTAGATCCGGGCGGCGGTGTCGATCATCGCCTGCTTCTGCAGCTCCATCTCGGGCTCGAGGGAGGTCAGCACCGTCTCGAGGTCCTTGGAGAGCTCGGGCCGGGTCACGGCGCCCTGGCGGATCCGCTCGGCGAAGGCCGGGATGATCGAGTCGAACGACCGGGCGATGCCGGAATTCAGCATGACCTCGCGGGCGAGGGCCAAGTGGTTCGCCGAGTAGGCGGGTGTCTGCGCGGCGGGCGTGCTCGGCGCCGGTGCGGCGGCGGGCGTCGACGGCTTGGCGCCGGGCTTGGCCGCCGGCGGCTTCTGGGCCGGGGTTTGGCCCTGGGCGGCCAGGGGGGCGCTGGCGAGGACGAGGGCGGCCAGGGCGGCGAGGCGGCGGGACATGGCGGACGCTCCGGGAGGGGTTCGGCGAAGGGGAGGATGGGAGGGGCGGGAGATGGGGTGAGCGCCCTCAGACGGTTCCGAGCCGGCTCACCACCGCCTGCCCGTCGCGCGCCTCGGCCAGGATGGCTCCGGTGGCGAGGCCGAGGAACAGGCCGTGCTCGACGACGCCCGGCACGGCCCAGAGGGCACCCGACAAGGCCTCGGGATCCGGGATGCGTCCGAGATGGGCGTCGAGGATGTGGTGGCCGCCATCGCTGACGAAGGGCGTGCCGTCCCGGGCCCGCAGGACGAGCTGGCCGGTGCAGCCGCTCGCCTGCAGGGCGGCGGCCACGGCCCGGCGGGTGGCGCCGAGGCCGAAGGCGTTGACCTCGATCGGCAGCGGGAACGCCCCGAGGGTCTCGACGCGCTTGGCGGCATCCGCGATCACCACCATCCGGTGGCTGGCGAAGGCGACGATCTTCTCGCGGAGCAACGCGCCGCCGCCGCCCTTCACGAGGCTCATCGCCCCGTCGATCTCGTCCGCGCCGTCGATGGTCAAGTCGAGTTCGGGCAGCGCGTCCAGGGTGGCGAGGCGGATGCCGGCGGCCTCGGCCGCGACCCGGGTCGCCTCGGAGGTGGGCACGCCGACGACGTCGAGGCCATCCCGGACGCGGGCCCCCAGGAGTTCGACGAAGACGTTGGCGGTGGACCCGGTTCCGATCCCCAGCCGCATCCCGGGCGTCACCAGTCCGACCGCGACCTCGGCCGCCGCGCGGCGCAGATCCGGCCCGCTCACGCGAAGGCTCCGGCGGCGGGGAGGGGGAAGGCGTGCGGCATGGGAGGCTCGGGCGAGGGGCGAATCGACTGGGGCGCGCCAGCGGCCGGCCGGCGTGCCCGGTGCCCCTAGCACGCCGGGCCGGACGGTCCAACGCGGCGTGCCAGGGGTTGCGGTCGGGAGAGGGCTCGGTCAGGGACGGGCGCCCTGGGGCGGCGTGGCGCTCGGACCCACCCGGCCCGGCGCGGCGCCGGTGGCCGGGGCCTCGTCGGCCCCCGGGCTCGCCGGATTCGCCTGCGCGGTGCAGACCACCGCCTCCTTCTGCAGCTGCACGTAGCAGATGCTCATCTCGCCGGTGCGGTAATTGACCCGGAACACCCCCGCCTCGCGGGTGTGGCGGGAGGCGACCAGGCCGTATTCCGACGGGGCCTGGGCGCTGGCACCCTCGCCGGCGCCGTAGCAGACGGTGACGCCGACGCTGCCCACCGCGCCCTCGCGCAGGCCGTACTGGCAGGAGGTCACCTCGCCCGTGACCTTGTCGACGCGATAGACCCGGTTGAGGTCGATCTGGGGCGCCGGCACGAACTCGAAGGAAGCGGCCCAAGCCGGCGCGGCCAGGGCCGGGAGAAGGCCGGCCAGAGCGACGAGGGCCCGGGCGGGGCGGACGGACATCGGAGGCAGGATCGAACGCATCGGGAGCCTTCGTGAATGCTGAGGTGCGCGGGGCGGCAGGGTTCGGATCGGAGACGACGCAGCGCTAGCGCCGGCTTGCGGCGCAACCGTGGCCCGCCGGATCATCGCTGGCCGGAACGCAGAACGCCGCGACGGCGCGGGACGCGAGTGAAAACGCGTCGCGATCCCGCCGCTGCGCGGGACCCGCGCGGTGATGCCGCTGGCGTCATTCTGCCAACATGCTAACGGGGTTGGCCATGTTCGACGCCGTCGCCGCCCTCCACGACATCCTCGAGAACCTGGACCGCGACGCCCGCGAGGCGACGCGCCTGCGGGCGGTCCTGGTGCCGGAGCTGCGCCGGGTGATCGAGCTCGGGCGCGCCGATGCCGAGGCGCGGCTCCTGGAGGAGCGCGACGGCATCGCCTGCGCCCAGCGCCTGAGCCGCCTCACCGACGCGGTGATCCGCACCATCCACGACGCGGTGGTGTGGCGGCTCTATCCGAACGACAATCCCTCCACCGGCGAGCAGCTCGCCGTGGTGGCCACCGGCGGCTACGGCCGGGGCACCATGGCCCCGGGCTCGGACATCGATCTCCTGTTCCTGCTGCCCTACAAGCAGACCGCCTGGTCCGAGAGCGTCGTCGAGGCGATGCTCTACGTCCTCTGGGACCTCAAGCTGAAGGTCGGCCACGCCACCCGCTCGGTGGAGGAGTGCCTGCGCGAGGGCCGGGCCGACATGACCATCCGGACCTCGCTCCTCGAGGCGCGCTACCTGTTCGGCACCCGCGCCCTGTTCGAGGAGCTCGTCACCCGCTTCGACACCGAGCTGGTGATGTGGACCGCACCGGAATTCGTCGAGGCGAAGCTGCGCGAGCGCGACGCGCGGGTCTCGAAGGCGGGCGCCTCGCGCTACCTCGTCGAGCCCAACGTCAAGGACGGCAAGGGAGGCCTGCGCGACCTCAACACCCTGTTCTGGATCGCCAAGTACACCTACCGGGTCCGCGACCAGAGCGAGCTCGTGGCCGCCGGCCTGTTCACGCCCGAGGAGTACCGGGTGTTCGAGCGCTGCGACGAGCTGCTGTGGCGGGTGCGCTGCCACATGCACTTCGTCACGGGCCGGGCCGAGGAGCGCCTGTCCTTCGGCCTGCAGCCGAAGATCGCCGAGCGCTTCGGCTACGAGCCCCGCGGCGGGCTCTCCGGCGTCGAGCGCTTCATGAAGGCCTACTTCCTGATCGCCAAGGAGGTCGGGGACCTCACCGCCATCGTCTGCGCGGCCCTGGAGGCGCGCCACGCCAAGCGCACCCCGGTGCTCGACCGCTGGATCGGCCGGTTCCGCGACCGCTTCCGCGCCACCGCCATCGAGGCGGAGGACTTCGTCGACGATCACGGCCGCATCAACCTGCGCGACACGGACGCCTTCAGCCGCGACCCCGTGAACCTGATCCGGCTGTTCTGGCTCGCCGACCGGCACAACCTGCCGATCCACCCCGACGCCACCCGGGCGGCCAACCGCGCCCTGCGCCTGATCGGCCATTCCCTGCGGGCGGACGAGGAGGCCAACCGGCTCTTCCTCGACATCCTGACCTCGAAGAACTCGCCCGAGACGATCCTGCGGCTGATGAACGAGGCCGGCGTGCTCGGTCGCTTCATCCCGGATTTCGGCCGCATCGTCGCGATGATGCAGTTCAACATGTACCATCACTTCACGGTGGACGAGCACCTGCTGCGCGCCCTCGGGGTGCTCTCGGCCATCGAGTCCGGGCGCACCGAGGAGGAGCACCCCCTCGCCACCCGCCTGATCAACACGATCAGCAACCGGCGCGCCCTCTACGTCACCGTGCTGCTGCACGACATCGCCAAGGGCCGGCCCGAGGACCATTCCATCGCGGGCGCCGCCATCGCGGAGAAGCTCGGGCCGCGCTTCGGCCTGACCCCGGCCGAGACCGAACTCATGGCCTGGCTGGTGGAGCATCACCTGCTGATGTCGATGACCGCCCAGAGCCGCGACCTCTCGGACCCGAAGACCATCGAGAAGTTCGCCGGCGTGGTGCAGACCCTGGAGCGCCTGAAGCTCCTCACCATCCTGACCGTGGCCGACATCAAGGCCGTGGGACCGGGCGTCTGGACCGCCTGGAAGGGCACCCTGATCCGCACCCTCTACGACGAGACCGAGGTGGTGCTCTCCGGCGGCCATTCGGAGATCGCCCGCACCGACCGGGTCCGCCTGATCCAGATGGCCCTGCGCGAGCAGCTCAGCGACTGGCAGGCCGAGCTGTTCGACGCCTACGCGGCGCGCCACAACCAGGCCTACTGGCTGAAGGTCGACACCACCCGCCAGTACAAGCACGCGGGCTTCGTCAAGGCGCTGACGGCCGAGGGGCGCACCGTGGCCACCGCCACGGAGACCGATCCGGTCCGCGGCGTCACCGAGCTGACGATCTACTCGCCGGATCATCCGCGCCTGCTCGCCATCGTCACGGGGGCCTGCGCGGCCTCGGGGGGCAACATCGTCGACGCGCAGATCTTCACCACCACGGACGGTTTCGCCCTCGATTCGATCTTCATCTCGCGCGCCTTCGAGCGGGACGAGGACGAGCTGCGCCGGGCCGGCCGCATCACCGCCGCGATCGAGAAGGCGCTGCGCGGCGAGATCCGCATCGCCGACCTCGTGGCCGACAAGCACCCGCCGAGCGAGCGGTCGCGGACCTTCCTGGTGCCGCCCGACATGGCGATCGACAATGCCCTGTCGAGCCGCGAGACCGTGATCGAGATCACCGGCCTCGACCGCCCGGGCCTCCTCTACGAACTGACCACGGCGCTCAGCCGGCTCAGCCTCAACATCACCTCGGCCCATGTGGCGACCTTCGGCGAGCGGGCGGTGGACGTGTTCTACGTCACCGACCTCACCGGCACCCGGGTGACCCAGCCCGACCGCCAGGTGGCGATTCGGACGGCCGTGATGGAAGTCTTCGCCAGCGACGTGGCCGCGCTCCGGGCCGAAGGACTCGATGCGCTGATCGACTCGCCGCCCCCGCGCGAGGCCTGAGCCGAGGCGTGCGGGAAGCGAGGCGGCGCTGCGCGCTTGATTTCAGGGCGTCACCGCCTGATATCAGCGCCAACCCCGACACCGACAATCTCCGACGAAACCACATGATGGCGAACGACATGCACGATGAGCGGCGCGACCCGGCCCAGGCGGTCGAGGAGACCCCAGGGGCCGCGCAGGCCGAGTCTGCCGGATCCGGCGAGGCGATGCAGGCCGATGCGCTGGCCTCCCTCGTGGCCGAGCGCGACGAGCTGAAGGACCGGGTGCTGCGCACCCTGGCCGAGATGGAGAACCTGCGCCGGCGTACCGAGCGCGAGGTGGCCGATGCCCGCGCCTACGCGGTGACCAACTTCGCCCGCGATCTCCTGAATTCGGCCGACAACATCCGGCGGGCCCTCGAGAGCATTCCCGAAGCGGACCGGACCGGTGCCGACGGCGCCTTCAAGGCCCTGATCGACGGGATCGAGCTCACCGAGCGCGATCTCGCCAAGACCCTGGAGCGGCACGGCGTCAAGCTGATCGAGCCGAAGGGCCAGCGCTTCGACCCCAACCGCCACCAGGCCATGTTCGAGGTCCCGGATCCGGAGGTTCCCGCCGGCACCGTCGTGCAGGTCATGCAGGCCGGCTACATCATCGGCGACCGCGTCCTGCGCCCGGCCCTGGTGGGCGTGGCCAAGGGCGGACCGAAGCCGACCGCCGCCAACCCGGCCGACGCCGCCTGACGCGCCTTTAAAGCGCAGCACCACCCCTCTCCGCCCGGGGAGGGGGATCGCAGGTGGGTAGCGTGCCGTCGGTCCGGGCGCCGCAGGCGAGCCCGGAATCCGGAGCCGCCGACGGTCTGACATCCTGCACCCCCTGCCTGTGGGGCAACCGGCCGAACGGTCGGCACGCGACCCGTCGCCCGGGCGACCACCCCCGCCCCGTGGAGGGCGGGGAGGCGTGCCCCTACCGCAGCTGCACGCTGTCCACGACCTCGCGGAACTTCGCCAGCACGCCCTCGCGCTTCTCGGCCTTCACGACGCCGACGGCGCGCAGGTAGCCGTCCGGCGCGAAGCGGATCGTCTGCGAGATCACCACCGGCGTGCCGGAGGCCGTGTCCACGGCGCGCGCCACGATCTCGTGCCAGTCGACGCCGTTCTGGCGGTAGCTCTGGGCCCGCTCGATCACGAAGTCCTTCATCGTCTGGTTCGAATAGAGCGCCGCCCGCGCGAAGGCGTCGCGCTGTTCCGTGGCCGGCGGCGGCTGCACCGCCTGGGCCAGAACCAGGATCGGCTGCTCCAGGCCGAGCATCTCGTCCTTCGTGCCCTGCGTCAGCAGCACCGAATTGCCGGCGAGCACCCGCACCGGACGGAAGCCGGCGTCGTTGCCGATGCGGAAGGGCAGGGCGGCGACCTGCTGCTCCAGGGTCAGCGCCGGCCGGATGTGGATCCCAGTCAGCAGCCGCTTCATGGTCTCCTCGGTCTCGGCATCCGGCGTCGCCTGCGCGATGATGATGCCGGTCACGGTCGGGTCGCCCACGAGGAGCATCCACTTCTTGATCGCCGGGGTCCCGGCCGATTCCACCGCCGGCTGCTCGCCGGTGAACAGCACCGCGTCGACGTCGCCCGCGACCTTGATGGCCTGTCGGCTGGTGACGATGAAGCCCTGGGCCTTCAGGTTCGCATCGGTGAAGTTCGTCTCCAGGTCGGCGAAGGCGTTGGCCGGCAGCTCGACCACCGAGACCGTGGCACCGCCTTCCAGCCGCTCGAGGCCGGAGAAGCGCTTGGACGAGACCATGTCGGAGGGCGGGTCGAAGCCGAAGCGCGAACTCGGCGGGAAGACGGGGTCGGCCGCCAGGGCGGGTCCTGCCAGCCCCAGGACGAGGACCAGGAGGGAAACGGGACGAACGAGGTTACGCAGACGCATCGTATCGAATCTCCGCAAGGCCCCGGTCTCGGACCGGGCAAGGTCCGCCGGGCAAGGTCCGCTGGTCAAGGTCCGCCGCCCGTCCCGTGGCGGGAGCGGTCCGGCGCTGAGGCTGTCGCGATGGGTCGGCTCAACACCCCGCCGCTGTCAAGCGTCCGGGGGCCGCGTCACGCGTCGCAGGGTCAGGTTGCAGCGCCCGCCCGGCATGAGGAAATCCGGCACCGGCCCGGGGGCGGTACCCTGGAGCAGGTCCGGTGCCTCCGGGACGAGGCGGTCGATTCCATGATGGATCAGCCGTGCGGGCCCGCCGATCACGAGCGCGTCACCGGCCCGGAGGCGCACCGAGCGGGTCGGGTCCGAGCGCCGGAGGCCGCCGTAGCGGAACAGGGCGGTGGCGCCCAGCGAGAGCGAGAGGACGGGCGCGTCGAGGGCATCCTCGTCGCGGTCCTGGTGCAGGCCCATGCGGGCGTCGGCCTCGTACAGGTTGACGAGGCAGGCCTCGGGCGGAGCGCCATACCCCGACAGGGCGTCCCAGGCGGCCCGCGCCGTGGGTGGGATATCCGGCCAGGGGGTATCGGTCACGGGATGGCGTGCCTGGTAGCGGTAGCCCGCCCGGTCGGAGACCCAGCCCAGGGGCCCGCAATTCGACATCCGCACCGAGAAGGGCTGGTCGGTGCGGGGCATCCGCGGCGTGTAGGGCGGGGCGGCCCTCAGGGCTGTCGCGAGTTCGGCGGCGAGGCGTGCCTGCGCCGCCGCGTCGAGGTAGCCCGGCAGATGGAGCAGGCCGGGAACGAGGACGATCCCGGCCGGATCAGGGGACGCCATCGGTGCCGTGGTCAGACCTTATGGTCGATGTCGTGCTCCAGCACCGTCTTGCTCTCCACCGTGGTGTCGGCCTTGAGCTGGTAGACGAGCGGGATGCCGGTGGCGATCTCGAGGCTGGCGATGGTCTTCGTGGTCATGCCGTCGAGCACCATCACCAGGGCGCGCAGGGAGTTGCCGTGGGCCGCCACCAGCACGCGCTCGCCCGCCATGACGCGGGGCAGGATGAACTGGATGTAGTAGGGCAGCACGCGCGCGGCGGTGTCCTTCAGGCTCTCGCCGCCGGGCGGCGGCACGTCGTAGGACCGGCGCCACTGGTGCACCTGGGCGTCGCCCCAGCGCTCGCGGGCGTCGTCCTTGTTGAGGCCGGAGAGATCGCCGTAATCGCGCTCGTTCAGCGCCTCGTTGCGGATCGTCTCGACCCCCTCCAGGCCCATCTCCTCCAGGATCAGCGCGCAGGTGCGCTGGGCGCGCTTCAGGTTGGAGGTGAAGGCCACGTCGAAGCCGTAGCCCTGCTCCTTGAGCCAGCGCCCGGCATTGCGGGCTTCCTCGACGCCGAGATCCGTCAGCTCGGGATCACGCCAGCCCGTGAACAGCTTCTTGAGGTTCCATTCGCTCTGGCCATGACGAGCGAGGACGAGAAGGCGATCCATCGGGGGATGATCCTCTTGGTCTTTGAGACGGCACGGCCTCGGCAGAGGCGCGGGCACAGGGCGATGGTGCAGCGCAGCGAGCGCGCATCGGGCGGCTCATGCGCGCGTAAGTCTGAACGGCAGATGACGAAACGTGCCGGCCCGGTGCGGGCTCCGTATGAATGCCTGGCGACGCCTGACAACCCATGAACTTCCTCAAGTTCGGATGTCTCTACAGCCCGAGAACGTCGTCCATCCCGTAGAGGCCGGGGGGCTTGGCGAAGGCCCAGAGTGCGGCCCGCACCGCGCCGCGGGCGAAGACCGCCCGGTCCTCGGCATGGTGGCTGACGGTGATCCGCTCGCCCGGGCCGGCGAAGACCACGCTGTGGTCGCCCACCACCGTACCGCCGCGCAGGGTGGCGAAGCCGATGTCGCCGGGCCGGCGGGCGCCGGTATGCCCGTCGCGG
This sequence comes from Methylobacterium sp. AC690, assembly GCF_979256535.1. Taxonomy (NCBI): domain Bacteria; kingdom Pseudomonadati; phylum Pseudomonadota; class Alphaproteobacteria; order Hyphomicrobiales; family Methylobacteriaceae; genus Methylobacterium; species Methylobacterium sp. AC690. Next base: position 87,172 of record NZ_CEEDOX010000013.1, read on the forward strand.
GCGGAGACCCGGGTGTCGGCGAGCGAGACCCCACGCCCCGCCGCCGCCGCCTCGCCGAGGAGGAGGGCGGTGCCGGACGGGGCGTCGACCTTCATGCGGTGGTGCATCTCGACGATCTCGATATCGAAATCCTCCCCGAGGGCCGCCGCCATCCGGCGCACCAGGCCGGCGACGAGGTTCACCCCGAGGGACATGTTGCCCGAGCGCACGATGCGGGCATGGTGGGCGGCCGCCGAGAGCTTGGCGAGATCGTCCTCCTGCAGGCCCGTGGTGCCGACCACGTGGACGATGCGGGCCTGGGCGGCGAGCTCGGCGAAGAAGGTGGTGGCGGCCGGTGCCGTGAAGTCGAGGACGCCCTCGGCCGCCGCGAAGATCGGCAGCGGATCGTCCGTGACCGCGACGCCGAGGGGCGCGAGGCCCGCGAGCGTGCCGGCATCCTGCCCCAGCGCGGGGGAACCGGCGCGCTCGATGGCGCCCGACAGGGTGCAGCCCTCGGTCTCCGCCACCGCGCGGATCAGCATCCGTCCCATGCGCCCGTCGGCGCCGACCACCACGAGCCGCATCGTCCTCAGCCTCCAGAGATTGTTGCCCACTGCCGCGTGCGCGTTGCGGTACAGCCTCCGGACGGAGCGGACAAGGATCAGCGCCCCGCCTGCGCCAGCAGGGGCCCCAGCACGTCCGTGACGCCGTTCACGGTGATCTGGGTGCCGACGCAGAGGAGCAGGAAGGCGAAGAGGCGCCCCAGCACCCGCGCGCCGACGGGGCCGATCCAGGTCACCACCCGGTCGGCCGAGCCGTAGGTGAAGCGCACGAGCACGGCGATGGCGAGCGCCGCCAGGGACATGCCGACGTAGAAGCCGATCCGGTCGGGGCCCGGGGCCGGACGGTTGGAGCCCAGCGCGATCGCCACCGCGATGGTGCCGGGTCCGGTGGTGAAGGGCAGCGTCAGGGGAAAGAACGCGATCTCGGCCAAGTTCCCGACCGAGCTCCCGGCCGGGTTCCCGGCCAAGTTTCCAGCCGGCTCCCGGGTCGCCTCCGCCTGCTTGCGCGCCTCTCGCGCCTCGGGCGCCGTCAGCAGCGTCCAGGCCGAGGCCGCCACCACGAGGCCCCCGGCGATGCGCAGAGCCGCCAGGGAGACGCCGAAGAAGTTGAGGATCGGCGCGCCGGCCCAGAGCGTCGAGAGCATGATCAGGGCGGCGTAGAAGCCGATGCGCTTGGCGAGCTCCAGGCGCTCGGCATGGGAGTTCAGGGCCGTCACCTGCGCGAAGATCAGCGACGAGCCGACCGGGTTCACGATGGAGAACAGCGAGGAGAAGGCGAGCACGAAGCTCTGCAGGGCCGCCTCGGGGGCGATGAGGCTCAGCATCCGCTCAGCCCGGCGAGGGGGCGGGCACCAGCACGCGGGCCGGTGCGAGGCGGGCCACCTTGCGCACCCGGCGCACGGCGACGGGACGGTAGAGCTGCTTGGTGGCGTCGACCACGTGCAGCCCGGCGAAGGGCAGCGACAGGCTCGTGCCCATCCGCTCCCAGGCGCTCGCCGTGCGCAGCAGCAGCCGGTTCTCCACCGGGGGCATGTAGAGGGTCTCGGCCCAGCCCTCGGGAGAGAACTGGGTGGTGCGCATCAGCCGGGCGAGCTGCGAGCGGCTGTAGGGCTGGCCATGGCCGAAGGGGGTCGCGTCGCGCCGGGCCCAGACGCCCCGGCGGTTCGGCACCACCAGGATCATGCGGCCGCCCGGGGTCAGCACGCGCCAGACGTCCTGCAGGAGTTCGGTCGGGCTCTCGACGGATTCCAGTGCGTGGACGAGGATCACCCGGTCCACGGCCGCCTCCGGCAGGGGCATCATGGTCGGGTCGGCGAGGGCCGAGCAGGAGCGGCCGCTGCCGGGCCAGTTCACCACGCCCTGCGTCGCCGGCATGAAGGCCAGCGTCCGTTCGGCGATGACGTGGACGGGGCCGAGATAGGGCGTGGCATAGCCGAGCCCGAGGACCCGCAGGCCCGAGACCGAGCCGAGGAAGCCGTGGATCGCGCGCGCCACGATGCGGTGCGTCACCCCCCCGAGGGGGCTCGCATAGAAGGCGCGCAGATCGGTGACGTCGAGGCGCATGGCTCGGGTTTCGGTACGATCGCGCGGCTCGGGTCGGGATCGGCTCGAAGGCGCGCGACGAGAAAGGCTCACCCGCATCAATGGGGGGCGACGCCCGGCCCGACAAGTCCGGATCGGCCCAAGGCCCCGGAAGGAGCGGGGAAACCGCCCCTGGACCTGTCTCCTGCCGCACCCATCTTCCTGTGCCGCACCGAGGGTCCGCCGCACACCGCGTCGGCGCGGCCCGTCCCCCGTCCGGAAGGAAGCCCCATGAGCGCCCCGAAGCCCGAGATCCGCACCTTCCTGTGCCGCAGCGACAACATCGGGGTCCTGATCCGCGATCCCGCCACCGGCGCCTGCGCCGCCATCGACGTGCCCGAGGCCGGCCCCGTGCTGGCGGCCCTCGACGAGACCGGCTGGACCCTCACCGATATCCTCGTCACGCATCGGCACGGTGATCACGTGGAGGGCATCCCGGAGGTGAAGCGCCGCACCGGCGCCCGGGTGACGGCACCCCTGAAGGCCGGCGACGCCGTGCCGGACGTCGACGCCACGGTCGCGGAGGGCGACGTGGTCCGGGTCGGCGACCTCGTGGCGCGGGTCTGGGAGACGCCGGGGCACTGCGCCGACCATGTCACCTACTGGTTCGAGGCGGCGGGCGTGATCTTTGCCGGCGACACCCTGTTCACCCTCGGCTGCGGCCGGGTGATGGAGGCCGAGCCCGCCACCCTGTGGCGCTCCCTGGAGCGCTTCCTGCCGCTGCCGGACGAGACCCAGGTCTATAGCGGCCACGACTACGTGCTCTCCAACGCCCGGTTCGCGCTGGCGGCCGAGCCCGGCAATGCCGCCCTCGCCGCCCGGGCCGCCGAGGCCGAGCGGGCCCGGGCGGAGGGCCGCTTCCTGATTCCCACCACCCTGGGGGCGGAGCGCGCGACCAATCCGTTCCTGCGTGCCGGCGAGCCGAGCCTCGCCCAAGGGGTGGATCTCGCCCCCGGCACCCAGCCGTCGGTTGTCTTTGCCGCACTGAGGGCCTGGAAGAACCGGTTCTGAGTCGTTAAAGGGGCGTTACAGCGAGGCTGGTGCTGTCATTGATATTGGCCTCGTTGGACTTTCCGGGTGGAAATCCACTTCTCGCGAAGCGGCTCTGTCCGGATCGGTCCATCCCGTCCATCCACGAGCCCCGGTGTCCGATTTGATGCAGCCGCCCGGCCCGCCCTTCGCCTTCGGGCATGAGATCGACCTCGGCGAGAGCGGGGGAAGCGAACCGTCGGACGACCGGAAAGCCCCGGACAGCGCCGTCCGCCTTACGGTGCCGCGCGTCGCGCGTCCGGCACCACGGGCCGCGGCTCCCCTGGCCGTCGATGCGCGGCTCCTCGCCGTCGCCACGGAGCACCTGCGGCGCCTCGGTCCCAAGCGGGTCACCGTGGTGGCCGTCGCCGCCGAAGCGGGCATGACGCATGCCAACGTCTACCGCTACTTCCCGTCGAAGGACGCGCTCCTCGATGCCGTGGCGGGGCGCTGGCTGCGCGACGTCGAGGCGGAGCTCGCCCGCATCGCCGACGCGCCGGACCCGGCCGACGACAAGATCGAGCGCCTGCTCACCGCCCTGGCCAGCGTCCAGCGCGAGACCCTGGTCCACGAACCGAACCTCTTCGCCGTCCATCTCGACGCCACCGTGGGGGCACGGCCCATCGCCCGGCGTCACCGGGTCCGGCTGCGCAGCCTGGTCGAGCGGGTCGTCGAGGAAGGGATCGGGGCCGGTGCCTTCATCGCCCGCGACCGGGAGCGGGCCATCGCCCATATCTTCGACGCCAGCTACCGCTTCACCCATCCGCTGGCGATTCAGCACGATGCCGACCTGCCGCGCGACCTCGTGGAAGCCCGCCTCGGCGCCGTGATTCTGGCGATCCAGAAGGTGTTGCGGACGGGGACGCTCTGAGGCTCTGTGACAGAATTTCCTCTCTGTCACTTAGGCTCGATCCCGGGGTAAACTCGGCGCTCGTTTCTCTAACTCTCCGGTCCTGAACGGTTTTTTCCAACCGGCCGGGAGCCCGGCCGGCACCCGTCCTGACCTTCGCCCTGCTTTGCCCTTCGTGCCTCGGTTGAAGCCCTGGGCCTTTTCCGCCACACACCGCCGCAGCAACGCGCCGGTGGTTTTTCAAGCCTCCCAGCGCCGCGACCGCCACGCAAGGACCGGAGGTTCGTTTCCCCCATGGCACGCAGCAAGATCGCGCTCATCGGCGCTGGACAGATCGGTGGAACCCTCGCGCACCTCGCCGGCCTGAAGGAACTCGGCGACGTCGTGCTGTTCGACATCGCCGACGGCGTTCCGCAGGGCAAGGGTCTCGACATCGCGGAATCCGCGCCCGTTGACGGCTTCGATGCGACCTACACGGGCGCCAGCGACTATGCGGCGATCGCGGGGGCCGACGTGGTGATCGTCACCGCCGGCGTACCGCGCAAGCCCGGCATGAGCCGCGACGACCTGATCGGGATCAACCTGAAGGTCATGGAGGCCGTCGGCACCGGCATCAAGCAGCACGCGCCGGACGCCTTCGTCATCTGCATCACCAACCCCCTCGACGCGATGGTCTGGGCCCTGCAGAAGTTCTCCGGCCTGCCCACCCACAAGGTGGTCGGCATGGCCGGCGTGCTCGATTCGGCCCGCTTCCGCCACTTCCTCGCCGACGAGTTCAAGGTCTCGGTGGAGGACGTCACCGCCTTCGTGCTCGGCGGCCACGGCGACGACATGGTCCCGCTGGTGCGCTACTCCACGGTTGCCGGCGTACCCCTCCCCGACCTGGTCAAGCTCGGCTGGACCACGCAGGAGAAGCTCGACGCCATGGTCGAGCGCACCCGCAAGGGCGGCGGCGAGATCGTCAACCTGCTCAAGACCGGCTCGGCCTTCTACGCCCCCGCCGCCTCGGCCATCGCCATGGCCGAGAGCTACCTGCGCGACAAGCGCCGCGTGCTCCCCTGCGCCGCCTACCTCAACGGCGAGTACGGCGTCTCCGACATGTATGTCGGCGTGCCGATCGTGATCGGCGCGAACGGCGTCGAGCGCGTCCTCGAGGTCGAATTCAACGGCGACGAGAAGGCGATGTTCGACAAGTCGGTCGGCGCCGTGAAGACCCTGATCGAGGCCTGCAAGGGCGTGAACCCCGCGCTGGCCTAGTTCGACCGTCATTCCGGGGCGCCGCGGGCGCGCCCGGAATCCAGGGCCGCCGATGCGGCAGGCTGGATCGCAACCTGTGTTTCTGGATCCCGGGCTCCGCTGCGCGGCCCCGGGATGACGCTGAGGTTCTCATCCATGAACATTCACGAGTACCAGGCCAAGGCGGTGCTGAAGGAATTCGGCCTGCCGGTTTCCAAGGGTGTGGCGATCTTCAAGCCGGAAGAGGCCGAGGCGGCCGCCCGGGAACTCGGCGGCCCGGTCTGGGTGGTGAAGTCGCAGATCCACGCGGGCGGCCGCGGCAAGGGCACCTTCAAGGGCGCTCCCGCCGGCGCCAAGGGCGGGGTGCGCGTCACCAAGTCCCTCGACGAAGTGAAGCAGTTCGCCGGCGAAATGCTGGGCCAGACCCTGGTCACGATCCAGACCGGCGAGGCCGGCAAGCAGGTCAACCGCCTCTACATCGAGGAGGGCGCCCAGATCGAGGCGGAGTTCTACCTCTCGATGCTGGTCGACCGCGAGACCGGAAAGGTCGCGTTCGTGGTCTCCACCGAGGGCGGCATGGACATCGAGACGGTGGCGCACGACACGCCCGAGAAGATCGTCACCTTCTCGGTCGATCCCGCCACGGGCGTGATGCCCCATCACGGCCGCCTCGTCGCCAAGACGCTCGGCCTCAGCGGCGCCCAGGCCAAGGAAGCCGGCGACCTCACCACCCGGCTCTACGAGGCGTTCACCGCCAAGGACATGAGCATGCTGGAGATCAACCCGCTGGTGCTCACCGGCGATGGCCATCTCAAGTGTCTCGACGCCAAGATCTCCTTCGACTCGAACGCCCTCTACCGCCACCCCGACATCGTCGCGCTCCGCGACGAGACCGAGGAGGACGCCAAGGAGATCGAGGCCTCGAAGTACGATCTCGCCTACATCGCCCTCGACGGCACCATCGGCTGCATGGTCAACGGCGCCGGCCTCGCCATGGCGACCCTCGACATCATCAAGCTCTATGGCGAGGAGCCGGCGAACTTCCTCGACGTGGGCGGCGGTGCCTCCGAGGAGAAGGTCACCGCGGCCTTCAAGATCATCACCGCCGACCCGCAGGTGAAGGGCATCCTGGTCAACATCTTCGGCGGCATCATGAAGTGCGACGTGATCGCCAACGGCGTGATCGCGGCGGTGAAGGCGGTGGGCCTGCAGGTGCCCCTGGTGGTGCGCCTCGAGGGCACCAACGTCGAGAAGGGCAAGGAGATCATCCGGAATTCCGGCCTGAACGTGATCCCCGCCGATGACCTCGACGACGCCGCGCAGAAGATCGTCGCCGCCGTGAAGAAGGGCTGAGAGTACCCATGTCCATCCTGATCGACGCGAACACCAAGGTCATCTGCCAGGGCTTCACCGGCAAGAACGGGACCTTCCACTCCGAGCAGGCCATCGCCTACGGCACCAAGATGGTCGGCGGCACCAGCCCGGGGAAGGGCGGCTCCAAGCACCTCAACCTGCCGGTCTTCGACACGGTGGCGGAGGCCCGCGAGGCCACGGGCGCGACGGCATCGGTCGTCTACGTGCCGCCGCCGGGCGCGGCGGACGCGATCTGCGAGGCGATCCAGGCGGAGATCCCGCTCATCGTCTGCATCACGGAAGGGATCCCGGTCCTCGACATGGTGCGCGTCAAGCGCGCCCTGGAGGGCTCGAAGTCCCGGCTCGTCGGGCCGAACTGCCCCGGCATCGTCACCGCCGGCCAGTGCAAGATCGGCATCATGCCGGCCAACATCTTCAAGCCGGGCTCGGTGGGCATCGTCTCCCGCTCCGGCACGCTGACCTACGAGGCCGTGTTCCAGACCACCAATGCGGGCCTCGGCCAGACCACCGCGGTCGGCATCGGCGGCGACCCGGTGAAGGGCACGGAGTTCATCTCCATGCTCGAGCTGTTCCTCGCCGACGACAAGACCGAGTCGATCGTGATGATCGGCGAGATCGGCGGCTCGGCCGAGGAGGAGGCGGCGCAGTTCCTCGCCGACGAGGCCAAGCGCGGCCGCAAGAAGCCCATGGTCGGGTTCATCGCCGGCCGCACGGCGCCTCCGGGCCGCCGCATGGGCCATGCGGGCGCCATCATCTCGGGCGGCAAGGGCGGCGCCGAGGACAAGATCGCCGCAATGGAAGCGGCCGGCATCCGGGTCTCGCCCTCGCCGGCCCGCCTCGGCAGCACCCTCGTCGAGGTCCTGCGCGGCTGACACGCACGGGACGCGGGCCTCGCGTTGTACGAGGTTCAGGTCCGCGACCCCATCTGACGACTGAGCGACGCGAGCCCATCGGGGCCCGCGTCTTTCCCGAGACATCCGATCCCGGCCGCGATCCGCGCGGATGGGGTCGGGCAGGGGGCCTCCCCGGCGGAGGACCCCGCACAGCGGCAGGATGACCCGAACGATGGCACGCCAGGACGCGCTCGAAACCTCGTTCCTCTACGGCGGCAACGCCGCCTATATCGAGGAGCTGCAGGCGTCTTACGCCCGTGATCCGAACTCGGTCGACCCCGAGTGGCAGACGTTCTTCCGGTCCCTGAACGAGGACAAGGGCCTGGCGGAGAAGAACGCGGCCGGCGCCTCGTGGGAGCGGCCGAACTGGCCGATCCACGCCAACGGCGAGATCGTCTCGGCCCTCGACGGCAACTGGGCCACCGTCGAGAAGGCGATGGGCGACAAGATCCGCGCCAAATCCGACACCGCGACGGCCCCGGCCAAGGGGGCCGTCATCGCCTCGGCTCCCGGGATCTCGGTGGAGCAGGCGACGAAGGACTCGGTCCGCGCGATCATGCTGATCCGCGCCTACCGCATGCGCGGCCACCTGCACGCCAAGCTCGATCCCCTCGGCCTCGCCCCCCGCGGCGACCACGAGGAGCTGCATCCGCAGCATTACGGCTTCGAGGAGAAGGACTGGGACCGCCCGATCTTCCTCGACAACGTGCTCGGCCTCGAATTCTCGACCATCCGGGAGATCGTCGAGATCCTGGAGCGCACCTACTGCCAGACGCTCGGCGTCGAGTTCATGCACATCTCCAATCCGGAGGAGAAGGCGTGGATTCAGGAGCGCATCGAGGGCAAGGGCAAGGAGATCACCTTCACCCCCGAGGGCCGGCGCGCGATCCTCAACAAGCTGATCGAGGCGGAGGGCTTCGAGAAGTTCCTCGACCTCAAGTACACCGGCACCAAGCGCTTCGGCCTCGACGGCTCGGAGGCGATGATCCCGGCCCTCGAGCAGATCATCAAGCGCGGCGGCGCGCTCGGTGCCGAGGAGATCGTCGTGGGCATGGCCCACCGCGGCCGGCTCAACGTGCTCACCAACGTGATGGCCAAGCCCTTCCGGGCGGTGTTCAACGAGTTCAAGGGCGGCTCGGCCAACCCGGCCGAAGTCGAGGGCTCCGGCGACGTGAAGTACCATCTCGGTGCCTCGTCGGACCGTGCCTTCGACGGCAACAACGTCCACCTCTCGCTCACCGCCAACCCGTCGCACCTCGAGATCGTCGATCCCGTCGTGCTCGGCAAGGTGCGCGCCAAGCAGGACCAGCGGGCCAAGCCCACGGTGGAGCGCACCCGCGTGGTGCCGCTGCTCATCCACGGCGACGCGGCCTTCGCGGGCCAGGGCGTGGTGGCCGAGTGCCTCGGCCTGTCCGGCCTGAAGGGGCACCGCACCGGCGGCTCGATCCACTTCATCATCAACAACCAGATCGGCTTCACCACCGATCCGCGCTTCTCGCGCTCCTCGCCCTATCCGTCCGACGTGGCGAAGATGGTCGAGGCACCGATCTTCCACTGCAACGGCGACGACCCGGAGGCCGTGACCTTCGCGGCCAAGATCGCGATCGAGTACCGCCAGCGGTTCGGCAAGCCCGTCGTCATCGACATGCTCTGCTACCGCCGCTTCGGCCACAACGAGGGCGACGAGCCGGCCTTCACCCAGCCGAAGATGTACCAGCGCATCCGCAAGCACCCGACCGCGCTGGAGACCTACGGCAAGAAGCTCGTCGCCGAGAGCGTGGTGAGCCAGGAGCAGCTCGACGCGCGCAAGGCCGAGTTCCGCGCCATGCTCGACGCCGAGCTGGAGGTCGCGACGAACTACAAGGCCAACAAGGCCGATTGGCTCGACGGCCGCTGGGCCGGCTTCAAGGCCGTCCGCGAGGACGTGGACGATCCGCGCCGCGGCAAGACCGGCGTGCCGGTGGAGACCCTGCGGGAGATCGCCCAGCGCATCACCACGCCGCCCCCCGGTTTCCACCTGCACCGGACGATCCAGCGCTTCTTCGACAACCGCGCCAAGGCGGTGGACTCGGGCCAGGGCATCGATTGGGCCACCGCCGAGGCGCTGGCCTTCGGCTCGCTCCTCATCGAGGGGAATCGCGTCCGCCTGTCGGGCCAGGACGTGGAGCGCGGCACCTTCTCGCAGCGCCACGCGGTGGTGATCGACCAGGAGAACGAGCAGCGCTACACCTCGCTGAATTCGATCCGCGAGGGCCAGGCCAGCCTGGAGGTCATCAACTCGATGCTCTCCGAGGAGGCGGTGCTCGGCTTCGAGTACGGCTACTCCGCGGCCGAGCCCAACGCCCTGGTGCTGTGGGAGGCGCAGTTCGGCGACTTCGCCAACGGCGCCCAGGTGGTCATCGACCAGTTCATCTCGTCGGGCGAGCGCAAGTGGCTGCGCATGTCGGGCCTGACCCTGCTGCTGCCGCACGGCTACGAGGGCCAGGGCCCGGAGCACTCCTCCGCCCGCCTGGAGCGCTTCCTGCAGATGTGCGCCGAGGACAACATGCAGGTCGCCAACTGCACCACGCCCTCGAACTACTTCCACATCCTGCGGCGCCAGCTGCACCGCGAGTTCCGCAAGCCGCTCATCCTGATGACGCCGAAGTCGCTTCTGCGCCACAAGAAGGCGGTCTCGCCGATCGAGGCCATGGCGGAGGGCTCGAGCTTCCACCGCGTGCTCTGGGACGATGCCGAGCGCGACGAGGACGGCATCAAGCTCGTGAAGGACGACAAGGTCCGGCGCGTCGTGCTGTGCTCGGGCAAGGTCTATTACGACCTCTACGAGGAGCGCGAGAAGCGTGGCGTCAACGACGTCTACCTGATGCGCGTCGAGCAGCTCTACCCGTTCCCCCTGAAGGCCCTGGCCAACGAGATGGCGCGCTTCCGCAACGCCGAGGTGGTGTGGTGCCAGGAGGAGCCGAAGAACATGGGCTCCTGGGCCTTCGTCGAGCCCTACCTCGAATGGGTGCTCGGCCAGGCCCAGTCGCCGGTGAAGCGTGCGCGCTACGTCGGTCGCCCGGCCTCCGCCTCCACGGCGGTGGGCATGCTCTCCAAGCACCAGGCCCAGCTCCAGGCCTTCCTCAACGAGGCGCTGGCGGTCTGACCGCCGGCCCTCTCTCCACGTTACTCGCCCCCACGTTTCGCGATCCGAGGGCGCCGCAGAGCGGCGTCCCAAACCCTCCGGACGGACACTGAACCATGGCAACCGATATCGTCGTCCCGACCCTGGGCGAATCCGTGAGCGAGGCCACCATCGGCCGCTGGTTCAAGAAGCCGGGCGACGCCGTGGCAGCCGATGAGCCCTTGGTGGAACTCGAGACCGACAAGGTCACCCTCGAGGTGAACGCGCCGGCCGCGGGTCAGCTCGGCGAGATCCTGGCCAAGGACGGCGAGACGGTGGAGCCCGGCGCGCTCCTCGGTTCGATCGTCGAGGCCGGGGCCGGCGGGGGCAAGGCCGCGGCGCCGAAGAAGGCCGAGACCAAGTCCGAGACGGAGACCAAGTCCGAGACCAAGGCCGCGGAACCGCCGGCCCAGGACACCTCGGCCGGCTACGGCAACCATGGCGATGGCGCCCCGCCGGCGGCTCGGGAGAGCGGCGATCACGGCCCCGCGGTCGCCAAGATGGCGCGCGAGTCCGGCATCGACCCCGCGACCCTGAACGGCAGCGGCAAGGATGGCCGCGTGACCAAGGGCGACATGCTCGAGGCCACGTCGAAGGCTCCCTCCGCCCCGGCGCCCGCCTCCGCGCGGGAGGCCAAGCCCGCCGCCCCGCGCGCGCCCTCGAAGCCCGACGATGCCGCGCGCGAGGAGCGCGTGCGCATGACCAAGCTGCGCCAGACCATCGCCCGCCGTCTCAAGGACGCGCAGGACAGTGCCGCGATGCTGACGACGTTCAACGACGTCGACATGTCGGCCGTGATGGCGATGCGGAGCCAGTACAAGGACATCTTCGAGAAGAAGCACGGCACCAAGCTCGGCTTCATGGGCTTCTTCACCAAGGCGGTGATCGGCGCCCTCAAGGACGTTCCGGCGGTGAACGCCGAGATCGACGGGCAGGACCTCGTCTACAAGAACTACTACCACATCGGCATCGCCGTCGGCACCGATAAGGGCCTCGTGGTGCCGGTGGTGCGCGACGCCGACGACCTGTCGATCGCCGGCATCGAGAAGAAGATCGCCGGCTTCGGCAAGAAGGCCCGCGAGGGCAAGCTCTCCATCGACGAGATGCAGGGCGGCACCTTCACGATCACCAACGGCGGCATCTACGGCTCGCTGATGTCGACGCCGATCCTCAACGCGCCGCAATCCGGCATCCTCGGCATGCACCGCATCGAGGAGCGCCCCGTGGTGCGCGCCGGCAAGATCGAGGCGCGCCCGATGATGTACCTCGCCCTGTCCTACGATCACCGCATCGTCGACGGGAAGGAGGCCGTGACCTTCCTCGTGCGCGTCAAGGAGGCGCTGGAGGATCCGGCACGCCTCGTGCTCGACCTCTAAGGCCCGGCAGCTGCCGTCCGCCGGCCGCGCTCCCGCGCGGCCGGACGCTTCCGTGCGCTTCGTACTTCGATGGTGGGGCATGACCCGCCGCCCAATCCAGCGAGTCAGATTCCTATGTCCTACGATCTCGTCGTCATCGGCACCGGCCCCGGCGGTTACGTCTGCGCCATTCGCGCCGCCCAGCTCGGCCTCAAGACGGCCGTGGTGGAGAAGCGGGCCTCCCACGGCGGCACCTGCCTCAACGTCGGGTGCATCCCGTCGAAGGCCCTGCTGCACGCCTCCGAAGCGTTCGAAGAGGCGGGCAAGCACTTCGCCGACATGGGCGTGATGGTCAGCGCGCCCGAACTCGACCTCGCGAAGATGATGACGTTCAAGCAGGACGGCGTCGACGGCAACACCAAGGGCGTCGAGTTCCTCCTCAAGAAGAACGGCATCGACGCCTATCGCGGCACCGCGCGCCTCGCCGGTGCCGGCCGCGTCGAGGTGCTGTCCGAGGATGGCGGCAACCAGCTCCTGGAGACGAAGAACGTCGTCATCGCCACGGGCTCGGACGTCACCAAGCTCCCGGGCGTCACCATCGACGAGACCGTCGTCGTCTCCTCCACCGGTGCGCTCACCCTGGAGAAGGTCCCGGGCAAGCTTCTCATCATCGGCGCCGGCGTCATCGGCCTCGAACTCGGCTCGGTCTGGCGCCGCCTCGGCTCCGAGGTCACCGTGGTCGAGTATCTCGACCGGATCCTGCCGGGCATGGACGGCGAAGTCGGCAAGCAGTTCCAGCGCATCCTCGGCAAGCAGGGCATGCAGTTCAAGCTCGCGTCGAAGGTCACGGGCGTCGAGGTCAAGGACGGCGCCGCCACCGTCACGGTGGAGCCCGCCGCCGGCGGCGAGGCCGAGAAGCTGCAGGCCGACGTCGTGCTCGTGGCCATCGGCCGGGTGCCCTACACCGAAGGCCTCGGGCTGGAGACGGTGGGGGTCGGCCTCGACAACAAGGGCCGCATCCAGACGGACAGCCACTACGCCACCAACGTCACCGGCATCTACGCCATCGGCGACGTCATCGCCGGGCCGATGCTGGCCCACAAGGCCGAGGACGAGGGTGTCGCCGTGGCCGAGCTGCTGGCCGGCCAGTCGGGCCACGTGAACTACGGCGTCATCCCGAACGTGGTCTACACCTACCCTGAGGTCGCTTCCGTCGGAAAGTCGGAGGAGGAACTCAAGAAGGACGGCATTGCCTACAACAGCGGCAAGTTCCCCTTCACCGCCAACGGCCGTGCCAAGGTGAACCACACCACGGACGGCTTCGTGAAGATCCTGGCCGACGCCACCACCGACCGTGTCCTCGGCGTCCACATCGTCGGGGCCGATGCCGGCAACCTGATCGCGGAAGTCGCGGTGGCGATGGAGTTCGGCGCCTCGGCCGAGGACGTCGCCCGCACCTGCCACGCCCACCCGACCCTTACCGAGGCGGTCAAGGAAGCCGCCCTCGCGGTCGGCAAGCGCGCGATCCACATCTGAGCCGCAGCGCCTTTCCGAGAACGAAGACGGCCGTCGTGTCACGAGCGGCGGCCGTTCTCGTTGGGGGCATCACGTCCCCGAGCCGCGCCATCGTCGAGAGGGCGGTCAGGGGGCTTGGCAGTCCATCACCTCGGCGGCCTGGGCCACGCTGAGGGCGCGCTCGCGAACCTGCCGCGAGAGGCCCGGCCGCTCGGAGACAGCGGCCGCTTCCCGTTCGAGGCGGACGTTGCAGGCGCAGGACCGATGCCCGGCCGCATCGAAGCAGGCGTCGTGGCGCAGGCAGGCGGCATCGAGATCGTCGGTCGGCGGCAAGCCCTCGCCCCGTTGGCCGGCACCGCAATAATTGCCGTGGAACAGGGCCTTGCCCTCCAGCACCTGCGCGAGATCGGCCCTGGGAAGCGGCGGCTCATCCGGCCGGTCGACCTCGGTCAGGTCGTTGGCCGGGCCACCGGCTCGGTCGGCAGAGCCGCGAAGCGCCCGCGGAATACCGGAGTTCGGGCCGGGCTGGTTCAAGGGCTCGCCGGCACGCCCGTTGGGATCGGCCAGATCGGGGAGTGGCGGTGGCGGTCCCGGGCGCCCCTCCTCCACCTCGACGGCCGGTGCCTCGGTCGCGGCCTGGGCCGGCGCTTCCCAGGCCGTCGACAGCAGCAGAGCGGCGATCGCCGCGGCGAGGGCGCGAAACCTGTCGGTCAAGGCTCGATCGTCTCCTGTCCTCCGGACCTCTCGACAGACGCGCCCCGTGAGGCGCGGAGGGGTCCCCGTCGGTCAGCAGATACGGCGAAGGTGCGGATTCCGTTCCCCCCGCCTTGATCCACCCGCGGCCCCGCGGTGAGAGCCGTCGGCGTCCGGACGTGGTTGACAGGCCGGAGCGCGTGCGACCTCTGACAGCGTCAGCAGGCACCGGGAGACACATCATGAAGGTCGTGGCGGATCTGTGCATCGTTCCGATGGGCGTCGGCCCCTCGGTCTCGCCCTACGTGAAAGAGATCAAGGCGGTCATCGACGCCAGTCCCCTCAATGCCGAGATGCATGCCAACGGGACCAATATCGAGGGCGAACTCAGCGACATCTGCGCCCTCATCGAGGCCTGCGAGGCCAGATTGAGCGAGATCGGCGTTCAGCGGGTCTTCTTCACCATGGCGTTCTCGTCGCGGCGCGACAAGGAACAGTCCATGGCGGACAAGCTGAAGGCCGTTCTCTGAACGGGATCCGCGGCGGCGCGGATCGTCACGGCTTCGCCGGATCCGTCTTCGGTCGATCGAGCTTCTCGCCCGCCACGCATTCCCGCAGGTAGGTCTCGCGGTGCGCGCCCGTGAACGCGTTCTTGTCGGCCTGCGCGGCGCAGACCGCCTCGTCGTGCGCCTGCCCGCTCGCGGGCGGGGCGACGGCCGGTGCCTGGGCCGCGACCTGCGTTGCCAGCCCGAGGGCCGGGCCGGCCAGCCCGAAGGCAAGGAGCAGGATGTGACGATGCCGGGATGCCATGAAGGGTCCTTCCGTCCTGTGCGCCGTCCGGTTCGGTCCGCGTCGCCGGGGCAACGCGGCCGAACGGCCCTTGATCCGCCGGCCCGCCAATCCGCAATGGTCCATCAGCGTACGCATACGCAGGAAACGGAGAAAGAATTAACTGGCTCTCGGTGATGAAAGGACTCTGGCGGCGGTCGTTCTCCTTGCTCACGCCGCGCTGACCGCAGATCAACGATGGATGTCAGGGTGCTGACGATGCCCAAGCGACCCGTCCTGCTGCAGCGATTTCGATGGACGCATTCGGCCCGATGGCTGAGTGCCATCAACTTGCTTTCGATTATCGGTCTCTGCGCCGTCTCCGCCTTCATGCTCTGGCAGATGCGCCTTGATTCGGCCCGGCGCTCGGAGGTGACGTCGCGGAGCCTCGTGCAGGTTCTGGGACGCGATATCGCCCGGAACATCGAGCTCTATGATCTCTCCCTGCGGGCCGTCGTCGATGGCCTGAAGCTTCCCGATCTGGCCCAGGCGGATCCCGAGCTCCGGCAGATGATCCTGTTCGATCGCGCCGCCACGGCCGAGAACTTCGGCCACACCCTGGTGTTCGACCGAGTCGGGAAGCTGATCATCAGCTCGAAATCCCTCGCCCCCGAGCCGCTGAACTACGCCGACCGCGAATATTTCCAGTACCACATCACCCACCCGGGCAACGAGCTGCACATCAGCCAACCCCTGGTTTCGCGCCTCACGGGCAAGCGGGTGCTGATCATCAGCCGGCGCCTGTCGGACCCGGATGGCAGCTTCGCGGGGGTCGTGCTCGGTTCGATCTATCTCGACTACTTCCGCCAGCTGTTCGCCGCCGTCGGTGCCGATCATGCCGGCACCGTCACCCTCTACGGTCCGGGCGGCACGATCGTCATGCGCGAGCCCTACGACGAGGGCGTCATCGGGCGGAGCGTCTCGGCCACGGACAGCTACCGGAAGTTCTTCGATGCACCGGAGGGCCGCTTCACCGGCCCTGCGATGGTCGGCGAGGGCAGCCGCGACTTCGTGTTCACCAAGGTCGGCGACCTGCCGCTTCACCTCAGCATCGCCGTGGCGCCGGAGGAGATCTATGCCGATTGGTGGCACCGCGCCCTGGTCCTCGGGGGGGTGGTGCTGAGCCTGTGCGCCTCCACCATCGTCCTGACCTGGCTGTTCCGCCGCGAGCTGCACCAGCGCAGGGCGGCGGAGCAGGCGGCCCTCGACCTCAACGTCCAGCTCGAGAAGCTGGCCACCACCGATGCCCTGACGGGCCTCGCCAACCGGCGCCGGTTCGACGATGCGCTGGAACGCGAATGGCGCCGTGCGGTCCGCAACCAGCTGCCCCTCTCCCTCATCGTCCTCGATGCCGACTACTTCAAGGGCTTCAACGACCGCTACGGGCACCAGCGGGGCGACGAGGCCCTCCGGCTGATCGCGCGCTCCATCGAGGCCAGCATCGCCAATGCTTCCGACACGGCCTGCCGCATCGGCGGTGAGGAATTCGCCGTGATCCTGCCCGAGACCGACGCGGCGGGGGCGGAGATCGTCGCCCACCGCATCCGCGAGGCCGTGGCGGGCTGGAAGGTCCCGCATGCGAGCAGCCCCCTCGGGGTGCTCACCGTCAGCCTGGGCCTGGCGCAGATCCCCGAAATCCGGGCGGCCGACGCCGCCGCCTTCGTCGAGGCGGTGGACCAGGCGCTCTACGCGGCCAAGGCGAACGGGCGCAACCAGGTCCAGGTGCGGCGCCGGGACAAGGCCGGTCTTCGCCTCGCCGCGGGCTGATCCCGGATCGGGGGTCGCGGGGACCTATCGCGGGCGGGTCGCCGGAGCGCCGAGCTCCCGGGCGATGCCGTCGAGGCCCTGGTCGTAGACGCCCTCGATGTCGGCCCGGGCCTCGGCCTCGCTCATGCCGGCCGGGTCGAAGGTGGCGCTCCACACCACCGTCGCGCCGGTGCCGTTCGGCCGGACCTGCAAGGTGGCATTGTAGGCCGCCACCGGCAGGGGCCCCTCGATGAAGGCGTAGCTGTAGCTCATCCCGGCCTCGTCGCGCCGGGTCTCGGCTTCGACGAGGGTGCCGAGACCTCCGGCGACGACGAGGCGGCGGACGGGCTCGTTGTCCTCCCGGTCGGCGTCGTCCCGGGTCCCGGATGCTTCGCAGGCGACCACCTGCGGGTGCCACAGGGCGATGGAGCAGAAGCCGCCGATGAGCGCCCATACGGCGGCGGCCGGGGCCGGGATGTCGCGGCTGCGCGAGACCTCGATCGCGCTGGCTGGACCGGCGAGGAGCGTGAGGGTGACTCCCAGGATGGCCTGCCGCATGTCATTCCCCCCGTTTCCGCTCAGCGCAACCGGCTGGCGCGAGGGAAGGTTGCGCCTCCGCTCACGGAAGCGCTCCGCTGTCGCGCAGGTAGGCGGCGCTTGCCGGGTGCAGCCAGCCCCGCGGCACGGCGTCGATCAGGTTGCGCGGGTCGCTGTCGCCGCCCTGCGGGTAGATCCGCGCGAGGCTCGCCTGGCTTCGTGCCAGGGCCGCCACGAAGCGTGCCACTTGCGCGCCGTCGATGTCCGGCCGGGCGAGGACGAAGCTCCAGGAGCCGACGGTCTCGATGGGCGCGTGCTGCCCCGCGAAGGCCCCTGCCGGAACGGTGCGGCGGCGGAGGGAGGTTCCGAGCGCCAGGATGCGATCGATCGCATCGGCGGGCGGCCCGAAGAAGCGGGCGCCGCCGGGCGCCTCCGCCAGCGTGCGGAAGCCCGGCCAGCCGAGCCCCGCCCCCCAGAGCGCCGCGGCGCGCCCGTCCTGCACCATGACCGCGCCGTCGCCGGCCCGGTCGAGGAGGATCGGCGCGATGTCGCGGTCGGGGTCGAGGCCTGACCCTGCCAGGACGGTCCGGCCCATGACGGTGAGGCCGGAGGCGTGGGTGCCCAGCACGACGCGCCTGCCGCGCAGGTCCGGCACACCGTGGATCTGGCTGGCGGCCGGGACGACGAAGAGGCCCGGCGAGGCGTTCACCGGCGCGACCACGGTGATCCGCGGCCCCGCCGCGGGCTCGGCCTTGAGGGTGTCATAGGCATAGTCGCCCTGGACCAGGGCGAGATCGACGGAACCGCCCTTCAGGAGACCGACATTTTCGGCCGAGCCCTTGGAGGGCTGCAGGGCGATGGACAGCGCGGGATCGACCGTGCGGAGCGCCTCCGCCAGCGCCTGGCCGAAGGCGGGGAACGAGCCGCCGGGCGTCGCCGTCGCCAGGACGAGCCCGCCGGCCGATCGCGCCCGCCGGGACGGGACCAGCGTTGCCGCCGTGGCCGCGATGAGGAACGAGCGCCTGAGCATGGGTCCATCCGGTGGATCATGGGCCGCGGGAACATGGCCTGCGGGATCGTGGGCCGCCGCGTCCCTGCGGAGATCGCCTCGCGCGTGCAGGGTCGCGATCAGCATTCAAGCGGAGGCGAGGGAGCCTGCGCAAGGGGCTGCCGCAAAGGAACCGCCACCCCTGCCGATGGAGCCAAAACCGGTCTCGGGTGCTTGTTCCGATGAGGCGTGGCCCGCTGGGCCTCGCGCACCATGCCAGCTGACGAGATCATCATGCGGACCCGATCGAAACTCGGCCTCGCGGCCCTGGCCGTCGTTCTCCTCGGCGGCGCGGCCTTCGTGCGCTTCATCGTCTATCCCGAGCAGGCCACGCTCGAGGCCTCGGCCGGACAGGGCGCGAGTCCGACCCTGCCGGCTCCGAACCCGACCCTGATGCCCACCGTAAACATCGCCCGCGTTGCCCGCTGGGAGAATGGCGCCAAGCCGCAGGCCGCGGATGGGCTGCAGGTGGCGGCCTACGCGGATGGTTTCGACCATCCGCGCTGGATGTACCTCCTGCCCAACGGCGACGTGCTGGTGGCCGAGGCCAACAAGCCGCAGACCGACGACCCTTCCACCGGCGTCGCGGATTGGGTGGCCGACAAGGTCAAGAGCCTGGCCGGCGCCGGCGTGAAGAGCCCCGACCGGATCGTCCTGCTGCGGGACGCGAACGGCGACGGGGTCGCCGAGGAACGCCACGTGCTCCTGAAGGACCTGCACTCGCCCTTCGGCATGGCGCTGGTCGGGTCGGACCTCTACGTCGCCAACGCGGATTCGCTGGTGAAGGTGCCCTACCAGGCGGGCCAGACCGAGATCACCGCGACCCCGGAAAAGCTCGTCGACCTGCCGTCCGGCATCAATCACCACTGGACCAAGAACGTCATCGCCAGCCCCGATGGGCAGAAGCTCTACGTGACCGTCGGCTCGAACAGCAATGTCGGCGAGAACGGCCTCGACAAGGAGACCGGCCGCGCGGCGATCTGGGAATACACGATTTCCACCAAGCAGATGCGCGAATACGCTACCGGCCTGCGCAACCCCAACGGCCTCGGTTTCGAGCCGGTGACGGGCAAGCTCTGGACGGCGGTGAACGAGCGCGACGAAATCGGCAGCGACCTCGTGCCCGACTACATCACCTCCGTGCAGGAGGGCGGCTTCTACGGCTGGCCCTACAGCTACTGGGGCAACCACGTCGACGCGCGGGTGGAGCCGCAGAAGCCCGACCTCGTCGCCAAGGCGATCGCGCCGGACTATGCGGTGGGCACCCACACCGCCTCCCTCGGCATCGCGTTCTCGCAGGCGAGCAGCCTGCCGGAGGCCTGGAAGAGCGGCCTGTTCGTCGCGCAGCACGGTTCGTGGAACCGCCGCCCGAAGAGCGGCTACAAGGTGATCTACGTGCCCTTCAAGGACGGTAAGCCCACCGGTCAGCCGGTCGATGCGCTGACCGGCTTCCTCAACGCCGACGAGAAGGCCCAGGGACGTCCCGTCGGCGTCATCCTCGACAAGACCGGCGCCCTGCTGGTCTCGGACGATGTCGGCAAGACGATCTGGCGGGTGAGCGCCTCCACCCGGACCCAGTAGGCACTTCCCCTCCGATCGCCGACCCCGGTCCGCCCCCAATGACGGGCGGCCGGGCCGCGGGTCTCCCAGGGGGCGGCGATCGTCCAGCCCGCCGTCTCGATGAGCAGCGAAAGTCCTGATGACAGAGACCAAGACCGATCCCTCGCGGCGCGCCCTCGTCGGGGGCCTCTCCGCCGGCATGGTGGCCGTCCTGGGAAGTTCTGCGGGCGCCCAGGAGCAGGTCGCGCAGACCGATACCGCTCCGAATCCGGCGCGCAGCTATCCGAAGCCCCCCTTCGAGAAGCAGCAGCAGGCGTGGCCGGGGCTGGCGAGCCGGATGGTGCCGCGCCCGGACCATGGTGAGACCAGCTACAAGGGGTCCGGACGTCTCGCCGGCCGTAAGGCGCTGATCACCGGCGGCGATTCGGGCATCGGCCGAGCCGCGGCCATCGCCTATGCCCGCGAGGGCGCGGACGTGGCCATCAATTACCTGCCGGCCGAGGAGCCGGATGCGGCCGAGGTGGTGGCGCTCATCCGGCAGGCCGGACGCAAGGCGGTGGCGCTACCGGGCGACATCCGCGAGGAGGCCTTCTGCCAGCGCCTGGTGGCGGATGCGGCGCGCGAACTCGGTGGCCTCGACATCCTCGTCAACAACGCGGTCTATCAGAAGTCCCAGGTCTCGATCCTCGACATCACCACCGAGCAACTCGACCAGACCTTCCGGACCAATGTGTACGCGATGTTCTGGATCACCAAAGCCGCTCTCGCGCATCTCGGGCCCGGCGCGGCGATCATCAACACGGCCTCGGTCAACGCCTATGAGCCTTCCGAGACCCTGCTCGACTACGCCGCCACCAAGGCGGCGATCGTGAATTTCTCGAAGGGTCTCGCCAAGCAACTGGCGGAGAGCGGCATCCGGGTGAATGCGGTCGCGCCGGGACCCTTCTGGACGCCGCTCCAGGTCTGCGGCGGGCAGCCGCCGGAGAAGCTGCCGAATTTCGGCAAGGACACGCCGATCGGGCGGCCGGGGCAGCCGGCCGAACTCGCGGGCATCTACGTCCTGCTCGCCTCCAACGAGGCAAGCTACTCCACGGGCCAGGTCTTCGGCGCCGTCGGTGGGCGCGGCGGCCCCTGAAGGCAGGAGACGCGCGGCCGGCGGGCTGAACATCCCGCCGCGCCCGCCGGTCGGCGTCGGACCCGGCGCGAGAGGGCCGGCTCGGTGGCTTCGATCCGCGAAGAGGCTGATGAGCCCGAACCCCGCGCGGCCAGTTCGCCGTGCCCCCCCTTCGACAACGCCTTTATTCCGAACCGGTGATGCCGCTTCGGTGCCGAGGTCGCGCGCCTCATCTCCGACGCGCGTCGCGTCAGGAGCCTGGGCGCCGCCGACCCTCGCGGCCGCGTCGGCGCTGCCATGGAGGCGGACGGAGACAGCGATGCCCAGAGCACGGGAGCGGCCTCCGCTGGGTGATCGACCGACGCGTTGAGGACGATGCAGATCCACGCGGCCCTGCCAGCGATGGTCGCTGCCTGGAGCCGGCAAAATTCTGATTGCGACAGGCCTCAGGATGGCCTCTCGGCTCCTGTGATCCGGGTGGATCCTCCGCCGCGAATGGCTCACGAGACATCCGCGCTGGTCTGGGCGCCGATGGCAGTCTCTTGGCGGCCCGCGAGGCTCAGCCGTCAGTCAGTGCGCGATGGCCGATGCGTCGTTGCGGCGCCGACGTCCCAGGTGGAAAATGGCTGCGCCACGCGCGTCGTATCGGTGCTTCGTCGGAGGGGGCGGTGCAATCCGAAGAATGCTACGCGAGCACCGGAGGTGCGCTTTGAAAATCACCCGATGCTTGCTGAACGTGGCGATAGGGCTTCTGCTTGGTCTTGTCCCGGCGAGCGCCCAACTCAACATGCGCAAATTCCTCGAAGGGCACTGGGTGGGAGAGGATCTTCAGATCCGGGTCGATCAAGATGCCGTTCAGGCGAACGACAATCCGGACAAGCCCTTCGAATGGAGTCCGCTGGTCATCAAGAACGTGACGGGCGGGATGATCGTCTTTCAGATCGGAGCCCGCCAGTACATCGGCCTGATAGAGGGTCAGCAAATGACGGTCACGATTTCAGGGTCCAGTCGCTCGTACGTCTTGACCAAGGATCCCAAGCCGTGAAGCGGCCAGCACGGTGCGCAGGGTGGCCCATCGTCTGATCGGGCGGCGGGAGCTTGGCGCGAGGCTCCGCATCGCAGCTGCTGCGGCCGTGGCCCGCTTCGGTCTGCAGGTGGTGCGACATGCGCCGGCACCGCCCTTCGATGGCAGGCGGTGTCGCGAAGGGAGCGGCGCCGCGGATGCATGGCCATCGGCTGACGGGGCGCTTGGCACAGCCAAGCGCTGAATGACCGAGACGAGCGTCCCTAACCCACCGCGCCCTCGACGACGTCCGCGAAGCTCGCGGTCAAGCCCTCACAGCCCGGGCACCAGGGGGAGCGGTACAGACCGTAGGCGAAGAAGCACCCGGCGAAGTTGGCGTAGCCGGTCGGGCCGGCATAATCGACGATCAGCCTGTCATCGACCTTCACCTTCAGCAGTCCCTCGCCACCCGCCCCATCCACGAAGTCGATGACGAAGGCGTAGGGGCGATCCCGTTTCAAGGGGAGCAGCGCCTTCGGTCCCAGATCGATGTGACGGCCTTGCTCCTGCGACCCTGCTGTCGGGAAGGTTGTCAAATCGACGTAGAACACCTCTTCCCGGGAGTTCCGAGCCCTGGGCTTCATGCCGATCGCGAAGGGTGGATTGCGCCAGCGCTCACCGGGGCTGGGCCGTGAATTGTACTGGCAGATCCCGCACCAATCGTGCGTCATCAGCAGGCCCGGGTGAACGGTGATCGTGAAGCTCGCCCGCATCAATTTGCCCGGAGGCCGAACATCCGCCTTGCTGACGTCGAACACCGCCATTGCCCGGGCCGGTGCGTCCTTCACCCGTCCCGCATACTGACGCGCCTCACCCGCTGACAAATCGCCCTTCTGGATGCTGAAGGTTCGAACCCTCCGGCCGTTGAGCACCCTGTCCGTGCACACCCCGCCTGTGACCGGGTGGTCGTGTCGCCAGGCCGGCAACATGAACCGTACAGCGTGTCCATCCTCACTGATGCGCTGGCCGTCGGTGTGCTCGATGATGTCGGTCATGGCGCCTCGCTCTGCGTTGCTGTGAGATCAGGACACCATCGCTGGACTTGCCGTCGGCCCTATCGCTGAGTCGGCGACCGGGTGCCGTGGCTGCCGCCGATCCCGTGGTCGCTCGCCGCGCCTTGGTTGGTCCCCGCGGCTCGCCCCCCGCGTGTCCGCTTCGCCCTCATCGAGCCGGGCGTCGGGTGAACAGACGAGCGCGTTTCGTGATGGCGGCATCCTCGCGAGATCGGAAGGCTCCCGGACACCCGGCATAGCCCAACTTATGCGACCCATGTCCCGGTGGCTCAACGCCCAAGTGAGCATCCGGGTGCCATATCCTTGCCGCGCCTCACCTCTGTCGACAGGGTCGACCGGCCGACGTTTTCTTTGACGCGACCGCGGGGAGGGCCATCGAAGACCGATCCCCCACCGTCACGAACCCCCTCGGCACTCCGGAGCGTCATGGAAACCCGAGGCCCACCGTCCGCGCCGCCATCACACGCATCGGGATCAACGCGGAGGGCGCCCGCCGCTAGGCGACCAGGTTCCGCACGAAGCCGACGAGTTGGCCCCGACGCTCCAGCATGTCGTTCGTGACCAGAGCGGGCTCAAGATCCCGGGACAGCAGCGATCGAAGTTCCTCCTCGGTTTCAGCGGCGTGGATGCCGATTCGCGAGCGGAGCTGGGAGACGGTCGCAAGCTGGTGATCGTTCCGATGCTCGCCGAGCGCCGCTTTCCGCGGAACGATGATGATGGGTTTGCGATACTTATACGCCTTCAACACCGTGCCCATGCCGGCGTGCGCGACGAGGACGTCGCACTTTTTCACATAGTCATCGAATTCGATTGGCGAGTAGTTGGCTGCCGCCTGAATATTCCGACACGTGTAAGTTCCCACCCCTGTCTGAGCCATTACCGGCTTTCCGAGGTCCGGAGCGATGTCGTCCATCATCTTGATCAGACGGTCGAACGGCAGCTGGGTGCCGACTGTTACGATAATCACAGCAGCTCACCGCGATAGAAGGGACCCTTCGGCGTGGCCAAGTGTTTCCACTGCGTCAGCCATTCGTGCACGATGTAGCCTGCGATCTTTCCCGACATGGAAAGCTTCTCGACATTGGCGAAGCTGTCGATCCAGATCGTCTTGGCGCCGGTCAAGCGGCCGAGGACAAGACAGATCAGCCCAGGCGCCGCTCCGGTGGAGATGATGACGTTGGGCCGGACGTTCCGGATGATCTTGATGCACTGCCAAACGCAGGTGAGCGTATCGCCGGGACGATTCCGATTGCAGTCCTTGACCACGAATCCCTGGCGATTGGCCTGCTTGAGCAGATCCTGCGTCGTGGTCACAAACACGGCGTCCTTATCGTCGAACGCCTCCGCCACGATCTGCAATTGCTCCCAGTGACCGCCCATCGAGGCGACCGCCAAAACTTTCGTCACGATTTGCGTTCCTCTCAATCGTTGCCAAAGAGATCGCGCGTGTAGACCTTGGCTTCGACATCGACGAGGTCGGACGACAGACGGTTGGCAACGATAATATCTGACATTGCTTTGAACTGGGCCAAGTCATTGACCACAGGCGAGTTGAAGAACGTCTCGTCCGCCATGGCCGGCTCGTAGACGATGACGGAGATACCTTTCGCCTTGATACGTTTCATGACGCCCTGGACGGACGAGTCTCGGAAATTATCCGATCCATGTTTCATCGTAAGGCGATGGATCCCAACAGTCTTCGGCTTGCGCGCCAGAATATCGCTTGCGATGAAATCCTTGCGGGTCGAGTTCGCGTCGACAATCGCGCGCATCAGGTTTTGCGGGACGTTGGTATAATTGGCCAGCAGTTGCTTGGTGTCTTTCGGGAGGCAGTAGCCGCCGTAGCCGAACGACGGATTGTTGTAGTGGCCGCCGATCCTTGGATCCAGGCTGACCCCACCAATGATCTCGCGCGAATTCAGGCCGTGCTGGGCGGCGTACGTATCGAGTTCGTTGAAGAATGCCACGCGCATGGCAAGATAAGTATTCGAGAAGAGTTTGATTGCCTCGGCTTCACTCGAATTCGTGAAGAGAACGTCGGCGTCCTTCTTGATCGCACCTTCGCCCAGCAATTCGGCGAATTTCTCCGCGCGCCTAGAATGCTCGCCAATAATGATGCGTGACGGATAGAGGTTGTCATAGAGCGCCCTGCCTTCCCGAAGAAACTCCGGAGAAAACATGATGTTGCTCGTGTTGAAACGTTCGCGGGCCGAGGCCGTGAAGCCGACCGGAACCGTGGACTTGATCACGATTGCGGCGTTCTGGTTGACGGCCAGTACATCGCTGATTGCTGAATCGACGTGCTGGGTGTCGAAGTAGTTGGTTTCTGGATTGTAGTTGGTCGGCGTCGCAATGATCACGTAATCGGCATTATTATAGGCTTCTGTTCGATCGCCAGTTGCTTTCAAGCCTAGGCTGCGATTCGCCAGATAGTCCTCGACCTCGGTGTCCACGATGGGAGAGGTCTTTTGATTCAACATTTCAACCTTGGATGGAACGACATCGAAGGCGACAACATCATTGTGCTGAGCTAGGAGAATGGCATTTGAAATACCGACATATCCAAGACCCGCGACGGCCACCTTCATCAGGCTCACCTTCCAATTCGTTCCAGCAAGCGCGATCAATAGTTTATTGCGCCGCAATACTCAAGCGCGGGGCCTTCGGAGAGCGTCCTGCTCCCCTCTCGTCACGCCTTCTCCCGGCAGTCTCGGCGTGAGGTGTGGCAGGGCGTGAGCAGGCGGATGAGGCACCGCGATCTGTTTCGCGAATGCCTCTTCGCGTACGGAGAGGCGGGTCCGCGCACAACCGCCACGCGGGCCATGCCGCGTCCCGGTAGCGGGCGATCTGCAGGGTTGGAGGCAGGCCTGAACGCGTGCGCGTTGCGCGTCGAAACGGAATGCTCCGCCTCGTCGCTGAGACGCCTGACGCGCCGCTGCGGTGGGGGCTTTGCCGGCAGATCGCGGACCGAATACCCTGGCTGGTCGGTGGCGCCCTGACGGCGCGAGGTGCTTATGCAGGATGTCAGGGATCGCACGGGCGGCGTCGCGGCCGATCCCATCCGGCATCGACCGCGAAGCTGAGGCCGGCACCGCGCCCGTGTGTCCGTATCCGGCGGCTTTGCGCTTGGCCGACCGTCCCGCTTAGCCCGGTTCGGAGCTGGCCGGTCCGGATCCCACTGCCGGAGCGCACCGGCACCCGCGCGGCCTCTCCGCCAGGCCTGCACCCTGACGGACGGGGTTCGCGCCGCGCCGGCCACCCGGACTGCCTGCAGCGGAGACGAGGACTCCGGACGCGTTCTCGGGGCGGGGCGACGGCTCCCGGCCCACTACTCCATGGTGGGCATGACGAAGTCGGCGCCGGCGCGGATGCCGGTGGGCCAGCGCGTGGTGATGGTCTTGAGGCGGGTGTAGAAGCGCACGCCCTCGGGGCCGTGCATGTGGTGGTCGCCGAACAGCGACGCCTTCCAGCCGCCGAAGGAGTGGAACGCCATCGGCACCGGGATCGGCACGTTGATGCCCACCATGCCGACCTCGATCCCGTGCGCGAACTCGCGCGCGGCATCCCCGTCCCGGGTGAAGATCGCCGTGCCGTTGCCGAACTCGTGCGCGTTGATCAGGCGTGCGGCCGTGGCGTAGTCCGGAGCCCGGGTGATCGCCAGGACGGGGCCGAAGATCTCCTCCCGGTAGATCGACATCTCCGGTGTGACCCGGTCGAACAGGGTGCCGCCGAGGAAGTAGCCGCCCTCGTAGCCCTGCAGGCTCAGGCCGCGCCCGTCCACGAGGAGCTCGGCGCCCTCGGCCACCCCGGCATCGATGTAGCCGCTGACCTTGTCGCGATGAACCTGCGTCACGAGGGGGCCCATCTCCGACTCAGGATCGGTGCCAGGCCCGACCTTGAGGGCCCGCACCTTCGGGATCAGCCGGGCCACCAGGGCGTCGGCGGTCTTCTCGCCCACGGGGACGGCCACCGAGATCGCCATGCAGCGCTCGCCGGCGGAGCCGTAGGCCGCGCCCATCAGCGCATCCACCGCCTGGTCCAGGTCGGCGTCCGGCATGACGATCATGTGGTTTTTGGCGCCGCCCAGGCACTGGGCGCGCTTACCCTGGGCGGTGGCGGTGGCATAGATGTATCGGGCGATCGGGGTCGAGCCGACGAAGCTTACCGCCGCGATGTCGGGGTGATGCAGCAGGGCGTCGACCGCCTCCTTGTCGCCGTGGACCACGCTGAAGACGCCGTCGGGCAGACCCGCCTCCTTGAGCCAGGCCGCCACCAGCAGGGCGGGCGAGGGGTCGCGCTCGGAGGGCTTCAGCACGAAGCAGTTGCCGCAGGCCAGCGCCACCGGGAACATCCACATCGGCACCATGACGGGGAAGTTGAACGGCGTGATGCCCGCCACCACGCCGAGGGGCTGGCGCAGGGAATGGCTGTCGACGCGGGTGCCGACGTTCTCGGTGACCTCGCCCTTGAGGAGCTGCGGGATGCCGGTGGCGAACTCCACCACCTCCAGCCCGCGCTGGATCTCGCCGCGGGCGTCGGACAGCACCTTGCCGTGCTCGGCGGTGATGAGGGCGGCGAGCTCGTCGGTGCGGTCCTCCGCGATGCGCAGGAAGGCGTTGAGGATGCGGGCGCGGCGCAAGGGAGGCGTCAACGCCCAGTCGCGGGCGACCGCCTTGGCGGCGGCCACCGCCGTGTCGACGTCCGCCGGGCTGGCCAGCGCGACCCGGCCGGTCTCCTCGCCGGTGGCCGGGTTGAAGACGGGGGCGGAGCGCGTCGCCGTGCCGGCGGCGAGCCGGCCGCCGATGAAGTGATGAATCGCGGTGGGCATCGGGGATCCTGACGGACAGAGAGGCGAGAAGCGTTCAGGCGGCGCGGGCGATGGCGTCGCCGAGGATCGACGCCATGGTGTCGATCTGGTCGCGCTCGACGATGAGCGGCGGCGACAGGGCGACGATGTCGCCGGTGACGCGCACGAGCAGGCCGCGTTCGAAGCAGTCGACGAAGACGTCGTAGGCCCGTGCGCCGGGCGCGCCCGGTCGCGGCGCCAGCTCGATGCCGGCGACGAGGCCGATGGTGCGGATGTCGATGACGTGCGCCGCGCCGCGCAGGTCGTGCATGGCGCCGGCCCAGTCCTCGGCAAGCTCCGCTCCGCGGGTGAGCAGGCCCTCCTGGGCGTAGATGTCGAGGGTGGCGAGGCCCGCCGCGCAGGCCACCGGGTGACCCGAATAGGTGTAGCCGTGGAACAGCTCGATCACCGCCTCGGGGCCGTGCATGAGCGCGTCGTGAATGCGGCGCGCGCAGAAGACCGCGCCCATCGGCAGGGTGCCGTTGGTGAGGCCCTTGGCGGTGGTGACGAGATCGGGGACCACGCCGAAATAATCGGTGGCGAAGGGGGTGCCGAGGCGGCCGAACCCGGTGATGACCTCGTCGAAGATCAGCAGGATGCCGTGCCGGTCGCAGATCGCGCGCAGGCGCTCGAGGTAGCCCGTCGGGGGCAGCAGGACGCCGGTGGAGCCGGCCACCGGCTCGACGATGCAGGCCGCGATGGTCTCGGCCCCGTGAAGGGCGACGAGGCGCTCGAGGTCGTCGGCGAGCTCGGCCCCGTGCGCGGGCAGGCCCTTCGAGAAGGCGTTGCGCTCGGGGTCATGCGTGTGGCGCAGATGGTCGACGCCCGGCAGCAGCGGGAAGACGCGGCGGTTGTTGACGAGACCGCCCACCGAGATGCCGCCGAAGCCGACGCCGTGATAGCCGCGCTCGCGCCCGATCAGCTTGGTGCGCGTGCCCTGGCCGATGGCGCGCTGATAGGCGAGCGCGATCTTCAGGGCGGTGTCCACGGATTCGGAGCCGGAGCCGGTGAAGAACACCCGGTCGAGGCCGGCCTCCGGGCCGCCCGGCGCGATGGCCGCGAGGCGCTCGGCGAAGTCGAACGCCGCCGGATGGCCCATCTGGAACGAGGGCGCGAAGTCGAGGGTGGTGAGCTGGCGCTCGACCGCCGAGGCGATGCCCTGGCGCCCATGCCCGGCATTCACGCACCACAGGCCGGCGGTGCCGTCGAGGACGCTGCGCCCGTCCGTGGCCGTGTAGTGCATGCCCTTGGCCGAGGCGAGCAGGCGGGGCGCCGCCTTGAACTGCCGGTTGGCCGTGAACGGCATCCAGTAGGCGTCGAGCCCGGGGGCATTGGCGGCGTGGTGGTGATCCATGGCGATCCTCCCGTGGGGACGTCTATGGACCCGGAGGAGGCGCTGATTGCGTGGAACGAACAAGTCCTTTTCTTCTCCGCGCGATCTCCTTGAAAAGATGGGACCTCCGGGGGCAATGTCGGTGAATCCTGAACATCCCTAACAGGGCGGTCCGCCCGAGGGGCGACTCCGAGGGGTATGATGAGCGTCGATCTCGGTGCGCGCCTGCGCACCATCCGCACCCTGCACGGCCTGTCGCAGCGCGCGCTCGCCAAGCGCACCGGCGTCCCGAACTCGACGATCTCGCTCATCGAATCGAACGGCGTGAACCCTTCGGTCGGCGCCCTCAAGCGCATCCTCGACGGCATTCCCATCGGCCTGTCCGAGTTCTTCGCCGTGGAGCCGGAGCGTCCGCGCAAGGCGTTCTACCGGGCCGATGAACTCACCGAGATCGGCAAGGGACCGATCTCCTACCGGCAGGTGGGCGACAACCTGTTCGGCCGCGGCCTGCAGCTGTTGAAGGAGCGCTACGAGCCCGGTGCCGATACCGGCCGGGTGCTCCTGGTCCACGAGGGCGAGGAGGGCGGCATCGTCCTGTCGGGCCGCCTGGAGGTGACGGTGGATGCCGAGCGCCGCATCCTCGGTCCGGGCGACGCCTATTCCTTCGAGAGCCGCCGCCCGCATCGCTTCCGCTGCGTCGGCCCCGTCGCCTGCGAAGTCGTCAGCGCCTGCACGCCGCCGACCTTCTGAGACGCGGCCCCCGCGCGCCCCTCCTGCGTCACGGTGCTGGCCTCCCGCGGCTCATCTGGTATACCACGCTGAGACGCAGGCTCGGGAGCGCCGCATGACCATCCTCTTCAGCCACGACGCCGCCCTCGGGCACCGGACGCCGCACGGACATCCGGAACGGCCGGAGCGGATGCAGGCCGTCAAGGAAGCGCTGGGAACGGAGGCCTTCGCGACCCTCGACCGCCGGGCCCCGGAGCCCGCGAGCCTGGAGACCGTGGCGCTGGCGCATCCGGAGGAGTGGGTGCGGGCGATGGTGGCGGCGGCACCCACCGAGGGCTTGGTCCACGTGGATTCCGACACGGTGCTGTCGCCCGGCACCATCGACTGCGTGCTGCGCGGCGTCGGGGCCGCGGTCCAGGGGGTCGACGCCGTGATGACGGGGCAGGCCCGGAACGCCTTCTCGGCCATGCGGCCGCCGGGGCACCATGCCGAGCGGACCCGCGCCATGGGCTTCTGCCTGTTCAACAACGCGGCGGTGGCCGCCCGCCATGCCCGGATGGTGCACGGCGTCGACCGCGTCGCCATCGTCGACTGGGACGTGCACCACGGCAACGGCAGCCAGGACATCTTCTGGGCCGATCCCTCGGTGCTGTTCTGCTCGACCCACCAGATGCCGCTCTATCCCGGCACCGGCGCGGTCTCGGAATCCGGCGATCACGACACGATCGTCAACGCGCCCCTGAAGCCCGGCGCCGATGGAGAGCGCTTTCGCGATGCCTTTACCGCGCGCATCCTGCCGCGCCTGAAGGATTTCCGGCCCGACCTGATCATCATCTCGGCAGGCTTCGATGCCCATTGGCGCGATCCCCTGGCCAACCTGATGCTGGAGGCGGAGGACTTCGCCTGGGCCACGCGCCAGGTGATGGAGATCGCGGGGCAGGCCTGCGACGGGCGCATCGTCTCCCTGCTCGAGGGCGGCTACGACCTGAAGGGCCTCGCCGAATCCACGGCGGCGCATGTCGCCGTGCTCATGGAGTCGTGAGGCGCGAAAGCCCATGCCCGCGTCCCGGCCCGGTCTTTCCGCCGGGCGTGCCTGACCCACCTATGTGACGATGCTGAACGATCGCCGCCTCGCGCGCCTGACTGCCCGTGCCCTCCAGAACTCCCATGGGCGCCCGGGCCAAGACCGGCCCGGACTTCGCAAGATCGTCAGCTGGAACCTCCTGCGACGGGTCGGGGCGAATGTCGCCGGCATCGCGGCGCTGATCGAGCGCGAGCAGCCCGATCTCGTGCTGATGCAGGAGGCGACCAAGGACATCGAGGCCCTGCAGGCCAAGGTCGGCGGCCACTACGCCTGGGCACAGATGCCCGGACGCATCCACGGCCTCGCGGTCTGGAGTCCGACGCCCTTCGCCACGCCCCCGAAGGCCATCGAGCTTCCCGCCGGCGCGATGTTCGACCGGGTGAGCCAGGTGATCGATCTCGGCGAATTCGGCGTCGCCAATGTCCATCTCTCGCACGGCCAGATGCTCAACCGGCGGCAACTGCGCTGCATCGAGCAGAGCCTGCCGGACCGGGCTGCCGTCATCGGGGACTACAACCTGGTGGGGCCGACGCTCCTGCCCGGGTTCCGCGACGTCGGCCCGCGCCTGCCGACCCACGCCATGGCGCGGGTGGTGCCCCTGCGGCTCGACCGCTGCCTCGTGCGCGGATTGACCTGCCACGGGCGCAGCGTGCTGCCGCGCGGCGCCTCGGATCACCGGCCGATCATCGTGCACCTGGCTCCCACCCACGAGACCGTCCTGAAGGACACGGCGGCGCCGGAGCGCATCAAAGGTATGGCAGGAGTAATCGGACGCCTGCGTCGCGCAGCCGGACGGGGAGACCGCGCCGGGACAGGTGTTCGCGCGTCAGCCGGACGCTCATCTTCTCCTTCATGAACGCATCGAGGTGCCGGGCGAGCCCGGGATCATAGACCTCGACGTTCAGCTCGAAGTTCAGGCGGAAGCTGCGGGTGTCCCAGTTGGCGCTGCCGATGAAGCACCAGGCATCGTCGATCACGAGAAGCTTGGCGTGGTCGAAGGGCGGGTCGTCGAGCCAGATCCGGACGTCGCTGCGGAGGAGCGGATCCACGTGGGCCCGGGTCGCCCAGTCGACCACCGCGTGGTCGCTGTCCATCGGGATGATGACGTCCACGGTGAGGCCGCGCAGGGCTGCCAGCGACAGGGCGCTCACCAGCACCTCGCTCGGCAGGAAGTAGGGCGTCATCAGGCGGATGCTGGTCCGGGCGCAGGTGATCGCCTCGAGCACCACGAGTTCGATCTTGCGCAGGTCCGCGTCCGGACCGGAAGAGACGACGCGGGCCTGCGTCTCGCCGCGCGGGGCGAGGGGCGGAAACCAGGCGGGGCCTTCCAGCTCCTGGTCCATCACGAAGGCCCAGTCGCTGGCGAAGGCCGCCGTCAACTGGATCACGACCGGCCCCTCGATGCGGAAATGAACGTCGCGCACCGGGTCCGGCGGATGGGTCGCCACCCGGTTCTCGTCGGCGATGTTGATGCCGCCCGTGAAAGCGAGTGTCCCGTCGAGGATGAGCAGCTTCTTGTGGGTGCGCAGGTTCAGGAACGGCATCCGCCAGGGTAGGACCGAATGCATGAAGCGGCCGACCGGCACGCCCCGGCGGCGCAGGCCGCCATAGACCGAAGCGAAGAAGTAGCCGCTGCCGATGCCGTCCACGAGAACCCGGACGGCGACGCCCCGGTGATGGGCATCCTCCAACGCGTCGAGGAAGGCTCGGCCGATCTCATCCTTGCGGAAGATGTAGCTCGACAGGGCGATGGAGTGCTGGGCCTCACGAATGGCGGTCAGCATCGCCGGATAGACCGCATCGCCGTTGCGCAGCGGCACGATCCGGTTGCCCGCCTCCAGGGGAAGGCTGGTGATGCGTCGGACCGCCTGGTCGAGGGGCTGGAATCGCTCCGGCAGGACGGGCGGCGGCGGCGCGCCATCCGCGCGCCGTGGGCTGGCCTGAGAGGGCTTGATGCGGAGCTTCTGCGCCCGTCGAGTGACCCGATTGACCCCGAACAGGGCGTAGAGCGCGCTGCCAAACAGGGGCGCCAGCCAGACCAGGCCGATCCAGCCGATGGCCGCCCCGACCTCCCGCTTGCGCAGAAGGACGTGGATGCTGACGAGGCCCGAGAGGGTGGCCCCGAGGACCCAGAAAACCTCGGTCCGGATCGACGTGAGGGCGCCGATCCATGAGAGCAATGCCTGTTCCAACGCCGCTCCCGCTTCGCGCTTCCCGGGGGGCATACGCCAAGGTCGGCCGGAGCACCACGTTTGCGTCGCGTTCGCGTGCGTCGCCGGGAACGCGGCACGCGGAGCGACCAACGCACGGGTGGAGCGGTCCAACCCGGCCCCGCGTCAGGTCGGCCAAGCGCGCGCATGCTCAGACCATATGCGCGGTCAAGCGGGCTCGTCCGACGACCTGACAGGCCGGGCCACCGGACCCGTCCGGTCAGACCCTTCACCTCCTCGAGAAACGTGATCCTGCACTTGTCGACCTTGTGGCTCTCCTCCTGAAGGGCACACAAGGTCGGGTTGCGAGGTCCTCAGGCGAACAGCACGACGTCGTTGTGTCCCGGGCCGGTGAGAAGGTCGAGGTTGGTCACGCCCACGAGCTGGAACGTCTCGCTCAAGCCGCCATGGGCCGCATCCGCCTTGATCGTGTAGAGGTCCGTCCCGGCGGTATGGCTCAGCGTGGCGCCCGAGCCGAAGCCGTAGAACTCCAGATGGTCACCCGCCGCCGCACCCACGCCGGTAAAGTCCATGACCTTGTCGCCGTTGGTCTCGCCCGCGCGGAACACGAAGGTGTCCGCGCCGCCCCCGCCGATGAGCACGTCCTTGCCGCCGCTGCCGTCGAGGACGTTGGCCGCGCCGTTGCCGATCAGGATGTTGGACTGGAAGTTGCCCGTGCCGTTGATGGCCTCCCGACCCGTCAGCGTCAGGTTCTCCAGGTTGGCCTGCAGCTTGAACGTCACCGAGGCCAGGACGGTATCGGTGCCCTCATTGGCCAGCTCGATCACCCGCTCGGTCGGGCTGTCGACGATGTAGGTGTCGTCGCCCGTGCCGCCATAGAGCGTGTCGTTGCCCGTGCCGCCGTCGAGCGTGTCGTTGCCCGCCCCGCCGGAGAGGGTGTCGTTGCCGGCGCCACCGGAGAGATGATTGTCGCCCGCGTTGCCGGTCAGCACGTTGGCCAGGGCGTTGCCGGTGCCGTCGATGCTGGACGTGCCGGTCAGCGTCAGGTTCTCGACGCCGCCGTCCAGGGTGTACGAGATCGAGGCCTCGACCGTGTCGGTGCCCTGATTGGCCAGTTCGATGACCGTATCGCCGGCATTGTCCACGACATAGGTGTCGTTGCCGGTGCCGCCCGCCATGATGTCGGCGCCGAGGCCGCCGTCGAGGCGGTCGTTGCCGGCATTGCCGTAGAGCTGGTTGTTGCCGGTGTTGCCGATGAGGACGTTGTCGAGGTCGTTGCCGCTGCCCTTGAGATCGGCCGTGCCGGTCAGGGTCAGGTTCTCGAGGTTGGCCCCGAGATCGTAGCTGATCGCGGAGAGCACGGTGTCGATGCCCTCCTTGGCGGCCTCGACGACCACGTCGCCGCGCGCGTTGACGACGTAGGTGTCGTCGCCCGTGCCGCCGACCATGGTGTCGTTGCCGACGCCGCCGTCGAGCGTGTCGTTGCCGCCGAGACCGACCAGCCGGTCGTCGCCGGCGCCGCCCGACAGGGTGTTGGCGGCGTCATTGCCGGTGAGGATGTTGGCCAGGGTGTTGCCGGTGCCGTTGATGGCACTCGTCCCGGTGAGCGTCAGGTTCTCGACGTTGGCGGTGAGCGCGTAGGCGATCGAGGCGAGGACGGTGTCGCTGCCCTGGTTGGTGTACTCGATGACGGTGTCGCCGGCATGGTCCACCACGAAGGTGTCGTTGCCGAAGCCGCCATACATCCGGTCGGCTCCGGCGCCGCCATTCAGCGTGTCGTTGCCGAGTCCGCCCACCAGGGTGTCGTTCTTCAGGCCGGTGGTGAGGCTGTTCCCGGCATCCGAGGCGTAGACGAAGGCGGCACGCGCGTGATCGAGCTTGTCCGAGAGGTCGAGCGCTCCCCGGTCGGAGACCGTCAGGGTGACGGTGTCGCCAAAATGCGCCGCATCGTCGTGGGTGACGATATGCTCATAGGCTGCGAACTGCGCGACGGTCTTGGTTGCACCGAGATCGAGCGTTTCCAGCTTGATCGCGTCTGTCGGCTTCCCGAACTTATCGTAGAGCTTCACGATTTCCTGATCGCCCGCTCCGGATCGCACCTGGAAAGTGTAATCGCCCTCGAGGGCACCGAGCGCGGAACCGTAGCGTGCGATGTAGTCCTTGAGGGACCCCGCCGGAACAGTCAGGACGTGACTGTCGGTGAGCCATACGCCGGCGAGGCCCGCAGTGGCATTGACCGACCCGATCTGCTTCACGAAGTCTGCGGCGGTCATCACGAAGGCCACCACCGAAGCGGAGTCTTTGCTCAAGTGGCCCGCATCGCTGATGGACGAGGCGCTCAGCACGTGCCGACCCACCCCGAGGTTCGAGGCGACGAAGCTGTAGGTTCCGTCCTCCCGAGCCGTCGTCGTCCCGATCAGGTTGCCGTTGTCGTAGATCATGACGGCCGAGCCCGCGAGCGCCTCGCCCTTCAGCGCTGCAGAGAGGGCGCCGTCGACCATCTTCGTCTCGGCCGTCGGCGCGATCGCCGCCAGGCTGCGAAGGAGCGGCGCCGTGCCTGTTCCATGAACCATGGCGAGCGTCGGCGCAGCCTCGACCCCCTCGA
The DNA here is from genome assembly GCF_979256535.1 of Methylobacterium sp. AC690. Taxonomy (NCBI): domain Bacteria; kingdom Pseudomonadati; phylum Pseudomonadota; class Alphaproteobacteria; order Hyphomicrobiales; family Methylobacteriaceae; genus Methylobacterium; species Methylobacterium sp. AC690. Next base: position 123,080 of record NZ_CEEDOX010000013.1, read on the forward strand.
GCGCAGACGCGAACTTGGTATCGACCCACTTGTCGGCCACGTATTCGAGCTTGGTCTGCTTGCCCGAGGCATCGTACCAGCGGTGGATGCTGCCGTAGGCCTTCCCCGAGACGTTGAAGTCCCACGACTCTTTCGTGCCGTCAGCACGGGTGATCACCTCACGGGTCAGAACTTCGGAGACGTACGTCTTCACGTCCGTCGACTTGTCGGTGAGCACGATCCGCTCGGAGGAGACCTGATGGTTGGCGTCGTAGGTGCGGCTGCGCGTCGAACCGTCCGTCGCGAGCCAGGTGACCGCATCGAGCGATCCATCCATCCGGGTCTTGAACTCCGTCAGGAGCTGGTTCGAGGCCGAGAAATTCTGATGCAGGGTGACGTAGGACTGGCCGGTGACCTGATAGAGGAAGGACTCCTTCGCTACCGGTCCACCGGTGGTGTGTGTGATGACTTCGCTCGTGAGGACGCCGTTCTTGTAGCTCTCGATGCGATTGGACTTGTCGCTATACGTCGTCACTTTCGAGGTGACGGTGCTGGTCGCATCGTAGTTGGTCACGACGGTGACGCCGTCACTCGTGAGCTGCGTTGCGGACTTGAGCTTGCCGACGGCATCATAGACCTTCGTCACCGTACCGCTGGCATCGATCTTCGATGAGTAATCCAGCGTGCCATCCGCATGGCTTCGCGTCGCGAGAACGACGTTGCCAGTCTTGTCGTAGGCTTGGTAGCTCGTGGTGTAGCTCTTGCCCGTGATACCGTACTGATAGATTTCCTTCGCGTAGGTGGCGTTGCTTGTTGCGTCGACGATAGTCTCGCGAACGAGCACTCCATCCTTGGTCGTCGCGGTGTAGGTGTTGATCAGGCTGCCGTTCGCATCGTAGCGAGACAAGGTTCGGTTGTCCGCCGTACCGCTCCAGAACTGGAACTGATAGCCGCCGGAAATCTTCGACAGGACGTCCTGATCGATCGCGATGATGCTCTGCATCTGCGCCAGCGAGGCGACGGTGAAGACGTGCTTGTCGGTCAGATACACGGCTGCGACGCCTGATTTCGCCGCGATCAGATCGATGCGCGCGAGAATATCCGTTGAATTGCCGATTTCGACGACCGTTTCCGCCGACACCTTGCTAAGGTGACCCTTGGCGTCGACGGTGGCGGCGGTGAAGACGTTGGTCCCAGGTGCGACACCCGACATCGTGATGGTGTAGTGGCCATCGGCGCCGCTGACGCCCTGCGCAACGAGCTGAGAACCATCGTAGATCTTGACGATCGCACCGGCCGCCGCGTCTCCCTTGAAGGTGACCGTAACGGCGCCGTCCTTGCCGACCGTACCACTGGAAAGAGCCAGCGTCGGCGCGGCGGCGGCGGCACTATAGGCCGCGCCCGCCTTGGGGATCTCGACCATGTCGCCGATGTTGATCTGCAGGTCGGAATAGGTGGCGGCGATCGTCTCGGCGGCGGGCGAACGATAGATGCCCTCCTTCCAGTAGACGCCCTTGGTGTCGGCGTAGCCCATCGGGCCGGTGTAGTCGGCGATGACCTGACCGTCGCGCACGACCACGAGACGGCCGTTGCCGGTGGCGTCGAACACCGCCTTGATGTCCATGTCGTAGGTGTGGCCGCGCTGGATGTCCTGGGTATCGAGGAAGACCTTCTTCTCGACGATCGTCCCGCTGGCATCGCGATAGCGGACCATCACGGCCATCTTCTCGCCGAACATGTTGATCGACATGCCGGGAGGCGCGCCGGCCTGGCCGTCGGTGGCATCCTGGATCAGCTGGCCGAAGGCGAGCCAGCCCTTGGCGGTGTTCGCCGCGCCGGGCTCCAGGGTGAACTTGTAGGAGATCTCGGCCGGAACGCCCTGCTTGATCAGCTCAACACTCGAGACTTCCGAACGCTCGGATCGCGTGACCTTGTCGTACCAGTTGTTGTCGCCCGCCCGAACTTCGAAACGCAGCGTGTTGTTGTCCGGGGAGGTCAGGGCGTAGCTGGCGGACGAATCGTACGTGTAGCCGGAGCCGGCATTGAGCACGTTGTAGACGTCATTGCCGAGTCCGAGCAGATAATAGATCGGGCTGGCGGGTTTCCAGTCTTTCGGATCGACGACAACGGCACCCATGGTCTTCTCGCGCTTTGAACTTTGATGCCCAAGGCGTAACAGTCCGATTCGTACATCCGATGAGTCTTATCGAGAGAAGGTGGTCCATCCGGACAACCAATTGTTAGTCTTCCCAGTTGCTAAATTCGTGTCGACTTGGCTTGGACCAAAACGCACCGTTGGTTGGCCGGGATAACTTGGTGCTCCTCGGCAAGCCGATTGCGCCCGGCTCGGCGAGCGATCCGCTCAAGCAACGGTATGCGTCGAACGAGGAATGCCGGACCGGCGATGATGTGGGGTCTCGAAGGATAGCGGACCCTGACGTCCCAGCGCATCGCGTGTCAGGATTGGGCAGCCCCAGAGAGGCGGGGCAGGGGCACGACGGCTTTCTCGCCGCGCCGCGCGAGCGAGCCTCTCGAGCAACCTGATGGGGGTGCCTTGGCGCGGGAGGGTGAAGCCGCCGTCTCCCCACGGTCCGTGGGCCGTGATCGCGCCATTGCGGTGCCTGAATTGGCCGAGCCGAAGGAGATCACCCGCGAACATGCCACGGCGCGGGGCTGGCGATCCTCCTGATCGTGCGGTGCTGAAGCACGTCCTGAGCGGACAGGCGGTCGCAGCCCAGAGCCCGACCGCTCTCGGCAAATCGGGCACGAGGCGCTACGGCCTCGCTTCGAATGGCGCTGCCCCTGAGCGGATGCTGCCCTGGTTTTCACCGCTCGGTCGCCTCGTTCTCTGCTGCGAGCGACCGGCCAAGGTTCATCACATCAAACGACGCCGGCTGCGGCCCGCGTCGTTGGGCGTTTTCCCGAGCAACGGGACTGCCGGAGGTTCTGCGATCCGCTCAGGGCCCCCAGACAAATAGCTGGGGATAGTGCGGCCGATGCGCGTGGCGCAGGGTGTAGACCGCGTTCGCGGCGGGCTCGTCCGGCAAAATCAAAACTTCTTCGCTCGGGACACATTCGAGCAGGTGGTCCGGCCGAGTCTCGCGGCAGGGAGGCCTCACGCTTCCACGCAGGGGAAGCCGGATCCGCTCGACCACATCTGCCGCCCGTGCCGGCGCTCCCTCAAGCAGGGTGCCCGTCACGCCGAGCAAGACCGCTCCCGCAAGAAACAGCGATAGACATCTTGAGTTCATTGTCCGGGTCCACACCTTCGAAGCGCTGCAGTATCGCACACAGAAGGTCGCTGCGCCTATCCTGGTTTTGGCAGCCGCTCGGCCTGCGGGTTTTCCGACCGGACGCTGCGTCGACCGTCCGCGATGATGGGCGGCAAGCGCGCGATCGCCCCGTCTGCCGGGGCGCCACGGCGGCGCCCCGATCCGGTTGCGGACAGCGATCACCGTTCTGCACACCCCACACGCGATCGCCGGACTTGATCTGGCCCCATTGCGCGTGGAAGCAGATCCAGCGCCGGAGGAAGCGGTTCCGCATGCGTGTCTGCTCGTGCAGATCGCGGCGCTCGGGCTGTGAAACCTTTGTGGGCGACCTGGCTGGAGGCCGCGACAGACCTCATCTTCGCTGATTGTGTCTTGGAGTTCTTGTCGGTCGACGAAGACCTATGAAGAATATTTACCTTACAATGCACAATTGGATAAGGGCAGGATCGGGGCAGATTTGTCTCTTCGCGAGACTCGATGCCTTCATGCAACAGCTTCGGGAAAACGAACTTCGTCGCCTTGTTTTGTGGGGCATTATCGCGAATGATTGGAAGGCCAAAGATCAATTTTCGAGGTATATATTCCGTGCGAAGCTATGGCTTTCTTGCGCGTGGCTTAGCGGCTGCATCTCTCACCGTCTGCAGCGCTGCGTGCACCATCACGCCGCGCGACGGCCCCATTGCGTCAACGGTCCGTTCCTCCGCCGATGTCACCATCGAGCCGGCGCCCGAGGCACTCAGCTTCGCTCTCGTATCCCTGAGCCCGACGTCGTTGAGCGTCGCCAACCGCACCACCGTTGGGGCCACGCCGTCTTTCCGATCCCTCGCGAACCGCAGCGGTGGATCGCAGGGGCGCATCGCGATCGGAGACGTCCTGGCGATTACGGTCTTCGAAGCGCAGAGCGGTGGATTGTTCATCCCCAGCGATTCCAGCTCGCGGAGCGGCAACTTCGTGCAGGTGCCGAACCAGCAGGTTGATGCGAGCGGGATGGTCAGTGTGCCCTATGCGGGAAGCATCCGGGTTGCCGGCCGGACGGCCGATCAGGTCGGCAAGGAGATCGCCCAGCTTCTCGCCAAGCGGGCGATCGAGCCTCAAGTCATCGTCACGCAGGTGGAGCGTCACGGCAACGACATCTCCATCCTGGGCGACGTCAATCTGGCGACACGCTTCTCGCTCGATCCGGGCGGCATGAGACTGCTCGGCGCGATTGCACGCGCCGGCGGTCCCCGCAGCCCGGCCTACGAAACGTTGATCACGGTTCAGCGCGGCGGTCGCACCGAGCAGGCCCTGATGACGAACCTCGTGAAGAACCCGTCACAGAACATCCAGCTTGCCGCTGGGGATGCGGTCTATCTCTCGCGCGAGCCCAAGATCTTCATGACGCTGGGTGCCACCTTGCCGCCCGGCTCGGTCGGCGGCATCAACAATCGCCGGTTCCCCTTCGACAACGACAACATGACCCTGGCAGAGGCGATCGCGAAGTCCGGCGGCCTCGACGATGCACGGGCCGATCCGACGGCGGTGTTCGTCTACCGCATGGAATCGCGCCGGACCCTGAGCGAGATGGGCGTCGACACGACCCGGTATGCCAGCGATCTTGTGCCGACCATCTATACGGTCAATCTCGCGCAGGCCGACGGATTGTTCCTGTCGAGCTCGTTCTTCATGCGAAACAAGGACATCATCTACGTGTCGACATCCCAGTCGACCGAGGTGAACAAGTTCTTCGGCATGGTTCGGTCCACGACCGCGCCGTTCTACGATGTCAGCGTCGGGGCGGCGACAATACGGTAATCGTCCGATCGAAGCGCTTGATCGCGCGTGCGGGCATCGCTCTCCGCGATGCCCGCACGCGCCTGCTTCCGAAAAGGATCAGGCGGCGCGGGAGAGCGGTGTCGGCCCGGCCGATGATGGCCCCGTCATTCTCCCGGGGCTGCTGGCGAGACCGATCGGCCTGTCGCCCGCCTCGGATGTGGGGTGGTGTTGCTGAGTTTGTTGAGTTGGCCAACAGGGAGCGTCGCACGGTCGTCGCGCCCAGCCAGGGCACGGTCCGTCGCACGGTTGAGGCGCGCTCAGCACGCGCCTGATCACTTGGTCGACCGTGTTCCGAGATCGAACCCAGATCGGGCCGATGCCCTTTCGTTTACTGCGCGTCCTGCGGTCGGCCGAGGTGTTCGACCAGGGCCGGAACCATGATCGCCGCGGCCTCGGCTGCCATCGGGTGCAGTCCGTCGGGAATGGCGCGTGCGCGGGCGGCGCGGCCAAGGCGGTGCCAGGCCGGCCGATGGTCGAGGAATTCCGCGCCCAGCGCCCGTGCGAGGTCACGGTGCGCTGCGGTGTAGGCCTTCAACCGCGGCCGAACGAGTCCGCGCAGGCCGGAGACCGGATTCATCGCCATCACGACGACGCGGGGCCGGGGCGTGAGTGAGAGCAGCCGCTCCAGGATCGTGCGCATGGCGGCGAGGCTGCGGCCGAGCGACAGGCGTCGTTGCAGGGCCGCGTCATTGGTCGCAAATTCCACCAGCACGACATCCGGTTTCAGCGCGACGACCGCCTCCAGATTCGCGCAGCCCCACAGGGATGTCTCGCCAGCCCGGGCAACGATCCGGACGGAGACCGGCCGAACCAGGCGCACGGACAACTGGCGCTCCAGGGCCTCCTGCCATCCGCCCCGGGACGTCAGGCTGGTGCCGACCGTGACGACCGTGAGGGGAGCGGCGTCGTCATCCGGACCGGTCCCGGTCGCACGCGCGGCGAGACCTTGCGGCGGTGCGGTCACGGCCCGGCTTCCCTTTGCATTCGAACACGCGTCGGATAGGGTACCGGCCGCGCTCAGGCAAGCCGCAATTGCTCTGGAGATTCAATGAAGGTCATGGTCTGGCCGACCGCTCGCGGCGGGATGCGCTCGGTTGTCGAAGGCTATCGCGACGACGGTTTTCTGGAGGCACAGGACGTTCATCTGGTCGCTTCCTATGCCGAAGGGTCCTTTGTCGGTCGCCAGCTGCTGCTCCTGAAGGGCCTCGCACGATACGCATGGCTCCTGGCGACACGGCCCGTCACGCTCGTCCACATCCACGCGGCCATGAAAGGCAGCTTCTGGCGGAAGGCGATCTTCGCGGGACTGGCGCGGCGCCGCGGCGTACCGGTCATCCTGCACCTTCACGGCTCGGAGATGAAGAGCTTCTACGAGCGTCAGACGCCGCGGCTCAAAGGGGTGATCCAGGCGCAGCTCGCACGCGCGAGCCGGGTCGTGGTCCTGTCGCAGAGTTGGCGCGACTTCGTTGCAGGCATCGCGCCGACGGCGAAAACGGTCGTTCTGCCAAACTACGTCACCGTGCCGGCCCGTCCGGCGCGCGGCACGGGCGAACCGCTCACCTTGCTGTTTCTGGGCTTGGTCGGCGTGCGCAAGGGGATCTACGATCTCCTCGAGGCCCTCGCGATGGTGCGGGCGGAACTGCCGCCGTTCCGGCTGATCGTAGGCGGTAACGGCGAGGTCGAGGCCGCCGCGGCGCGCGCCCAGGCCCTGGGACTCGCTGGTCTCGTCTCGTTCGAGGGCTGGGTCGGACCGGCGCGCAAGGCGCAACTGCTCGACGAGGCCGATATCTACGTCCTTCCTTCGCACAACGAGGGACTTCCGATGAGCGTGCTGGAAGCGATGGCCTACGGCCTGCCCGTGGTGACGACCGATGTCGGCGGCTTGCCGGAACTCGTCGAGGACGGCGTTCAAGGTCGCGTGGTCCCGGCTCGCGACGTGACGGCCCTCGCCCACGCGCTGCGCGCGCTGGCCATCGACGGGACGGTTCGCGCGCGGATGGGCAAGGCCGGGCGTATCCGGGTGCAGGCGAGCTATAGCCAGGAGGCCGTCTTGCCCGCGCTCGCGGACCTATACGACTCGGTGCAACACGACCGGACACCGCCGCTGCCGGCCGGCGACCCCGCCATGCGCGGCAAATCTTCCGCTAAGTTGGTTTAGGCATCGAGCATGGCCACGCTGAACAAGCTCAAGAAACTGCGACACGTGCTCGTTTATCTGAAACGGGTCTACTACACGCGTCTCTGGGGGATGGATCTGCACCCCACGTGCGAGTTCTCGCTCACGACGCGCTTCGATTTGACGTACCCCAAGGGCGTGCATGTCGGGGAAGAGAGCTACGTGGCGTTCGATGTGGCCGTGTTGACCCACGACCGGACCCGCCGGATGTACAGTCATACCCGTATCGGTCGGCGCTGCTTCATCGGTGGCCGCAGCATCATCCTGCCGGGCGTTCAGATCGGCGACGAATGCGTCGTCGGTGCGGGCAGCGTTGTGACGAAGGACGTGCCCCCGCGCTGCGTCGTCGTCGGCAGCCCCGCCCGGATCGTGCGGCGCGACATCCAGGTCGGAGCCTACGGTCAGTTTCTGGACTCCGCTCCTCCGTCGGTCTTGGCCGTGTAGAAACGGTTCGAGATCGAGGGCAGGTTCGGACCGCGCGGCGGGGATCTCCCGCGAGGCGTTCTCCGGTCCCGGCAGCCTCGTGCAGGATCCCCCTCTGCAGGATCCGCCCCTGTAAAGACACCGGGTTTCACGACCCGGCGCGTGCCTGAGCGAGGAAGCCGTTCGGGTGCCCGGGACAGGGCCCTTGAAGGCAGTCCCCTCCGGGATTGGAGACGGAAGGGGCGTGCCACCATGCGGGATAGCCCTGTGGCGTTCGACTCTGTTAGAGAGCGACCTGATGCGGGAGATCAGTCCCGTCGACTATGAGGTGGACCATGCCTTCCGGGTTCTCGGCCGGCCTCGCCCTCGCTGCGATGCTTTGCAGCGCATCTCTCGTGGCTGCCACCACCGCGCGGGCTGCGAATTGCTCGAAGCTGTCGGCCAGCGAGACGCATCAGACCGTGGAGAGCTTCCTGAAGAGACCTGAGGGGGTCTTGGAGCAATATCCCGATGCCGGCATCAAGTTGACCTCGCATACGGCCTTGGTCCTGACTGCTTCGCCCGGCTCCGCGCTGACGCCGGTCCTCGACAACCTCAAGATTGCGACCGCGGATCAGAGGCGGTCGATCGGCCGGGGGCTGGGCCAAGCGGCCAATGCCTGCGTCTTCAGTGGCCAGCCGACCATCGCGCGGCAGATGCTCGAACAGCTGCGTCAGCGTGAACAGCCCGACGCCCTCGCGAGCTTCAACGCGGTCTTTATGCCGACGGCCGCCGCAGGGTTGCCGCCGAGCCGGCAGCCCGAGGAATCGAGCAAGCGTCTCCTGGGCAGCCAGCGCCTGGCTGCGCCGGAGACCAACGTGTTTCGGGACAATCTCATCGTCAATCCGCTGAGACCGATCCAACCGATCAAATGAGGCGGCCCATCGTCAGGGCCATGCCGGACCGGTACAGCGCCGCCCCGAGAGGGGGCGTCAGGGCTCGGCGGAAGGCCCGGCAGAGCGGGTTCGCTCTTGCAGCCGACCCATCCGCGCAGGCTGCCCCTCGCCCCCGGTGAACTCCGCACAGGACGCCCTGGCGCATCTCTGCTCTGCGACTTAACAAGAACCTGTTGCAACGCGGCAAAGCCTGATCGGTGGACCTTCGGGGTGCGAGCCCGACGGGTGCGCCGGGCGGGCGCGAGGTCATCGGACAGGGTCGCAGGAGGCGAGGACGTTTCATGACGCCGCAAACCCCGGGCCGGCCTTCGCTGGCCATCTATCTGCCGGACCTGAGCGGCGGCGGTGCCGAACGGCTCTACCTGACCCTTGCCCCGGCCTTCGTGGCGGCTGGTTTTGCGGTCGAGTTCCTGCTGGATCGCCGTCGGGGCGAGCTTCTGAACGCGGTCCCGCCTGGTATTCCGGTGCGCTCGCTCGATGCGGAGCGCCAACTCAAGGCCCTGCCGCGCTTGGTCGCCGATCTGCGCCGCGCCCCGCCCGATCTCCTGCTCTCGGCGATGGAGCACATGAACGTCACCGCGATCGCGGCGAAGATCCTCGCGCGTGTCCCGACCCAGATCGTCGTCAGCCAACACAACGCCCTCTCCCATCAGGCGCGCAGACCCGGCCTGAAGAACACCGCGCTGCCGTGGCTCTACGCGATGGCGCTGCCCCGCGCCGCCGGGATCATCGCCGTGTCGGGCGGCGTCGCCGACGAGACGGCGCGGCTCGCGCGCCTGCCCCGGGCGCGGATCTCGGTCATCTACAACGGGACGGTGAATGCGGAGCGATCGGTATCCGCCGCAGCGCTGCCCGCCTGGTGGCCGCGGGCGCAACGCGTGGTCCTCTCGGTCGGGCGCTTCGTTCCGCAGAAGGATCACGCGACCCTGCTGCGTGCCTTCGCAATGTTCCAGAGGCCCGACGACGCCCTCGTGCTCCTGGGGGAAGGGCCGTTGCGCGGTGAGTTGGCGCAACTGGCTGCCAGTCTGGGTATCGGGGCGCAGGTGTCGATGCCGGGCTTCCTCGACGACCCATTGCCGGCGATGGCGGCCGCCAATGTCCTTGCGCTCTCGTCACGCTACGAGGGATTCGGGCTGGTGCTCGCCGAAGCGATGTCGTGCGGCACGCCGGTCGTCAGCACCGATTGCGAGTTTGGGCCGTCGGAGATCCTCGACAACGGTCGCTTCGGCCGCCTCGTCCCTGTGGGGGACCCTGCTGCCTTGGCCACCGCTCTCGCGGAGACCTTGGACGCGCCGCTGAGACCCGAGATTCTCGCAGCGCGGGGCAGGGAGTTTTCGGTCGCGAACTGCGCCGCCGGATACCTTGCCGCGTTCCGTCGAATCCTGGCGCGCTGACCGACGTCGACGCTGGGTGTGCGTCCCGCCCGCGACCTTGGCTGAGCTGGCGCGATCACCTGCGGCGTGGAGGGTGTGATCAAGCGGTCCTAGACGGTGCGAGCCTTGGTCGATGCCGCGCATCGATGCCGCTCCGGCTGCACCTGCGAGCGTTGCGCGCGAGATCGTCGGCGCAGAGGCGCGTCCCACGACCGGACCAGCGCCCTGTCTGAACGTCCAGCGGCCGGTCTCATCCAGGATGAAACCGGCCGCAGGGTCGATTGTAAGGCCGTCCGTCGCGGATCAAATCCACGTCATCGGAAAGCCGAGCCCGGCATTCACGCGAGCATGTAATCCGCCAGGTGGTCGTGCTTGAGGATGGCGTGGGACGGATCCGTCACATCGATCGACAGGGTCCCGATCGGCCCCTGGGCCATCGCATCGCGGGCCAGGAAGGTGAAGCTGTCGGCACCGACATAGCCGGCGGTGGGCGTGTAGGTGAAGCCGCCGTCGGATCCGAAGGCGAGCTGCCCGTGCTCGGGGCCGCTCGCCAGCTTGAAGTTGAACGCAGCGTTGTGATCCACGTCGACCGCGTGAACCGCGCCGGTGAGGGCCGTGCCGGCAACGGCGACGAGACCCTCGGACTTCGCGACCGGCGCGTCGTTCACGCCGACGACGGAGATCATGAGCCCACCACGCGTACCGTCGGCCGAGGTGACGCTCAGGCGGTCGAAGACGCGCTCACCCGCCGCCAACGACTGGACGGCCTCGCTGGCATTGTTGAGCGTGTAGACCCAGTGCCCGCCCGCATCGATGGTGGCCGAGCCGTAGAGCCCCGCCACCGTCCCAGCCTTGAAGGCAGCTTGACCGACATCCGAATCGGCGATCGTCAGGTCGCCGCTGGCCGTCAGCACCGAGTCCTCCTTCAACAGACCGCTGCTCGTCCCGCTGATCACAGCCGCATCGTTCGTGCCGCGCACCAGGATCTTCAGGGCCGCTGCGGTTCCGTCGAAGCTCTTGACCTGCAGGATGTCGGTCACGGCATCCGACGCGCCCAGGGACTGAACGGCCTGGCTGCCGTTATCGAGCGTGTACGTCCAGTTCCCGGTCTCATCGATCGTGGCCGAACCGTAGAGCCCCGCAACCGTCCCGGCCTTGAACACGGATTGCCCGGCATCGCGGTCCACCACCGAGAGCGTGCCAGTCGCCGTCAGGGCCATGTCCTCTTTGACGGTCCCGATCGTCGAACCCGTGATGACGGCCGCATCGTTGGCGCCCTTCACCGCGATCCGGATGTTCGTCGCCGTTCCGTCGATCGTCGTCACCCGGAAGATGTCGTTCTGGACATCGGCGGCCCCCAGCGACTGAACGGCCTCGCTGGCATTGTTGAGCGTGTAGCTCCAGGCGCCGTCCGACATCATGGAGAAGTCGCCATACTGCCCGCTCAGCACGCCGGACGCGATGAAGCCGCTCTGGTTGGTATCCGGGTCCGTGACGGCGAGTGTGCCGGACGCAACCTTGATCCGATCCTCGCTGACCGTGCTGATGGTGTTGCCCGTGATCACGGGGGCGTCGTTGTAGCCCCGGATCAGGACGGCGACGTCCTGGCTCACCGAACCATCGGCCGAACGCGCCGTGAACGTCTCGGTGAACAGGTCGTTGGCCGTGAGGCTCTGCACCGCGTCGGTCGCATTGGCGAGCGTGTAGGTCCAGTGTCCATCGGCATCGAGGTGGAACGTCCCGTAGTTCGTCTGGACGTCCGAACTGAGGAAGGGGACCCCGGTCGAGATCGCCAGGTCTCCGTTCACGACGAAGGCCTTGTCCTCCATGACGCTGCCGCTGGACACGCCGGAGATTGCCGGGATCACGACCGGGCCGGCGACCGTCAGGTCGAGGGTGGAGGTCTGCGTGCTGCCGACGCCATCCGCGACCGTGTACGAGAAGACGTCGTGCACGACCGCGTTGATCGGAACGTCCACTGTACGGACGTAGGAGTAGGACCCGTCGTCGTTGAGGGTGAGGTTGCCGAAGGCGCCAGCGATGCCGACACCGGCGGTCCCCATTCCTTGGGCACCGGACACCTCCACAACTTTCAGCGCGTCGCCATCTGCATCGCTGTCGTTGGCAAGGACGCCGGCCGCTGCGTCGACCTGAAGGCTCGACTGCTGGACGAGGCCGACATCAGTGTTCGCCACCGGCGAACGGTTCACGAGCACGTCGAGGGTCGCGGTCGTTGAGCCACCATGTCCATCATCGACGCGGTAGTCGAAGACGTCGTGGATCTTGCCGATTGCGGTCGCGACCGCCGTCTCGTCCGGCGTGTAGGCGAACAGACCTCCGGCGATGACGGACAACGTGCCGTAGTGGCCGGCGATCGTGGTCCGGCTCTCGGAAACCGCCACCATGGGGTCGGCACTGCCATGAAGACCGACACCCACCAGCGTCATGGCATCGCCGTCGAGGTCGAAGCCGGACACCAGCGTGCTGAACGGTACGCCACTCTCGTTGGCGCCGGTCCCGTTCGCGTCAGCGTGAATCGTCCTGTCCGTCGGGTCGAGGACAGGCGCCCGGTTGAGCTCCATCGAAAGTGTGGCGTCGACGCGCCCGCCGAAGCCGTCATCGACGGTGAACGTGAAGACATCGCTGGCATGGCTGCCGACCACATCGGGAACGCCCGTCACCGTGTAGGTGTACCGCCCGTCTGCGCCGAGGACGAGGTCTCCGAAGCTGCCATGCAGGACCTGCCCGACGCCGGAGGGGTCGTTTCCGAGCGAGACGATCGAGAGGGCGTCCCCATCCGGGTCGACCCAATCCGCCAGGACGCTGCCGCTCTGCGACTCCCCGGTCGCCGTCAGGACCGACTGCGTGGTGTCATGCGAGGCGGCGGCGCGATTGAGTGCGACGGTCAGCGAGGCGGTCTGGATGTGGCCGTGACCGTCGGTGACGGAGTAGGTGAAGACGTCGGTCGGATGCGCGCCGTCGGGCAGGTCCGCGCTCGTGAGCACGTAGCTGTAGGACCCGTCCGCGTTCAGCGTCAGGTCGCCATAGGCGCCATGCAGCGTGCCGAATTCCGTCAGCGGATCGATCGACGTGACGACGAGCAAAGGGTCGCCGTCTGGGTCGCTGTCGTTGGCCAGCACGCCCGTCGTCGCTTCGACCGAGGCATGGCCCCCGGGTGGGAGAGTCAGGGTGACGGTGTCGTCCACCGTGATGGGCGCATCGTTGACGACGAGATCGGACGCGAGGGTGTCGCCGTCGTCGAAGCGGAACACTTCGACATTCGTGACGCTGTCCGTGCCATGATCGCCGAGGCCGCCCGCATGGACGATGGTGAAGGTCTCGGTGTCGGCCGAGTAGCTGATGTCGTACTCGGCGCGCGGGCCGGAGAAGACCGCTATGTCCGTGCCCGCACCGCCATCGATCCGATCGTTGCCGCCCCGACCGATCAAGGTGTCGTTCCCGTCGAGACCGAGCAGAACGTTGTCGCCGCTGTTGCCGACGATGATGTTGTCGAGCTGATTGCCTGTTCCCTGGAGCGGTGCTGAGCCGACCAGAACCAGCGCTTCGACATTGTCCGCCAACGTGTAGCTGACCGAGCTGCGCACGGTGTCGAAACCCGCACTCGCCGCTTCGACGATCACGTCGCCCGAATCATCGACGATGTAGAGGTCGTCCCCGAGGCCGCCCGACAATGTGTCGGCGCCCGCTCCGCCGTCGAGCGTGTCGTTGCCGGCTCCGCCCGAGAGAACGTTGGCGACCGCGTTGCCACTGAGCTGCGCGTCGCCCGTCCCCGTGTAGATCAGGTTCTCGACGTTGTCGGCCAAGTGGTAGTCATGGAGGGTCGTGTAGACACTGTCGTTACCGCCCCCGATGCCCTCGTAGATCGGAGCGCTATCGGCCTTGACGATATAGAAGTCGTCCCCGTGATGCAGGCGCATCTGCTCGGCAGGGTCGACCGGCGCGACATCCGGCGTGGAGACACCCGGTCCCGGGCTGACGAACGCGGTCGGATCGGTCACGTCGACGATCGACCCATCCGCATGGGCGATCTGCTGTGCCGTCGCAACGCCGCCCGTAAACGTCGTCGTCGTCGTCGTTCCGTCCACTGCCGTGAACGTGTCGGTCACGATGATCCCGGCGTCATCGTAGTTCCTGGTCTCGGAACTGCCGTCCTTATACGCGTAGCTTGCGTAGAAAAGCGAATTGTCGTCGCGGTATTGCTCGAGCGTGATCTGCTTGTTGCTGTCGGTGAAGGCCCGGTAGGCCCAGCTATAGGGTTGACCGGTGATATGGTAGGCAACGATCTCCATCGTCACGTAGGCTGTCGTGTCGTAGATCTTATGCGTAACCTGGGCGACATCCCCGTTCTTGACCGAGGTCGTGAACGCTTCGGTGGCGGTTCCCGTCGTGTCGTAGGTCGTGAAGGTCCGGTATCCGGTGACGCCTGACCAGAAGCCGAAGTTATATCCGCCATCGATCAGGGACAGCGTATCGCTGTTCGTCGCGACCAGCGACTTGAGCTGGGCAAGCGACGTCACCGTGAGGGTGTGGGTGTCCGTCAGTTCGATCGCGCCGAGACTGGTCATCGCGTCGAGGTAGGTCAGGCGTGCGACCACATCGGCCGAGGTGCCGACCTCCAGCGGTATTTCGGATGAGACCTTCGAGAGAACGCCGGACCCATCGACGGTCGCGGCCGTGAACAGATGGCTGCCCGAAGAGAATTTGAGATCGGCCGTGAAGCGCCCAGTCTCGTCGGCGGTCGCGGTCGTCAGGAAGGTCGGGCCGTCGAAGATGGCGACCGTGCTACCGGCAGCGGCATGACCGGAGAACGTGGCGGTCACGGCTGACCCGATGCCCTCGTTCCGATCCAGATGAAGCGTCGGGGCCTCCGCGAGCACGTGGCTCGTCGTACCGACAGCCGGGATCTGAACGTTGTCGCCGTAGGTGATGTCGAGATCCGAGTAGACGAGCGCCACGGTCTCGGGCGCGTGATAGCGGTAGAGGCCTTCCTTCCAGTAGACGGTGCCTTCTCCGGCCGGGGCGAATCCGAGCGGGCCGCTATAGTCGGCGACAACGACACCATCGCGAACGATGACGAGACGGCCGTTCGTCCCATTGTCGAAGTTTGCGTAGACATCGTACTGGTAGGTCTGTCCGCGGACGATCCCGGTCGTATCGCGGAAGATCTCCTGTGCGTAGATATTTCCGTCCGCATCCTTCCAGCGGATCGTTGCTCCGATTCGATCGTCGCGATACGTATCAAAGGCGAACGGAGGTGGAGATACCTGCTCGTCGGTCAGGAAGTCGTGATGGATCTGTCCGAGCACCATCCAGGTGGCTGTAATCTTTGCCCCAGGCTCCATCTCGAATTTGTAGGAGATGTGCATCGGCGTGCCGTACGTGACATGCTCCGTACTGCCGATCTCCGATCTTTCCTTGCCGGTACCCACATCGTACCAGTTCACGTCGCCGGAGCGCACCTCGAAGCGGAGTGAATCAGGACCGACGGAGCGAACTGCCCAGGTGGCATACTGGTTGAAGCCATAGCCACTGCCGGCGTTGTAGACGGTGTAGTCGTGGTTGCCGAGACCCAGCGTGTAATAGATTGGAGACTTCGTTTTCCAATCTTCCGCGGATACAACTACACCAGCCATTATGACGTCCTATGAGAAATTATTAACCGTAAAGCCGGTGATTTTGGGGCCTACCGAACGATTTAGAAGAATATGTGGCGGTGCATCATTCAGGCGGGTGGAAGAGTGACGGGGTGGTAGGGTTAATGATTTCCGTTGGCAAGCCTTGTGCCATCGCCGCGTGAGCCCAGGCCTCGCTGTCGAGATTGCCGAAGCTGCGTTGATTGGGCGCATACGATTTGCCAGAAGTTTCGACGGCGACCTTCTCTGATCGGCACTTTGGCCGCTCTTCGATGACTGCCCGTCAGCACGCTGTGAACTGGGTCCGACCAAGTTGGTTGGATTGAGCGACTGTGCCGGCAGGAACTCTCGCTGGCACAACACTTCACGAAAAATTGAAGGGGTGCGTGCGGCTCTTGGCCAAACCTCTATGAATTCCTTGCGCTGTTCTTCAGCGCGCCGGCTTCGCGGCCCTAGACTCGACCGGAGGCGGAGGATTCTCGCGGGCTTCAAGGATGCGATGAACGCGGACCGCAACACCGCCGAAGGCTTTTGGGTCCGTTAACTAAAGAGCAGCCGCCAGTCGCTCGGAACCTGTGTGTTTCATAGATCGATAACGCCTTGCCCCCGACTATGGCGATAGATTGATTGACGTCTTCCTTTGTCACTCGCGAGCTTGGACCCGACAGATGCCGCAGATCTGGATCACCTACGATGAGCTCGGTGCCCATTACGGCGTCGCTTCCGATGGCGCTCGCGAGATCGCGCGCGCGCGCATGTGGAGCCGTCGCCGGTCCCATGACGGTCTGACACGCGTGAAGCTGCCGTCCGACGTCGCCCTGGCCTACATGTCCGCCTTCGTTAGCGAGGCGGCCGTGACCGCAGCCGGTGACCTGAGAAAGCGGGTTCAGGCATCCGAGGCCGCCCGCCAGGCGGCGGCCGCGGCACCGTCTGCGATGGGGCGGGCCGCCTAGTCCCGTCCACGTGTCCGCGGGGACCGGGGCCGGGTCACGCGGGACGCCAGGATCGTACGACCTCGTCGTAGAAGGCGTCGAGCCGCTCGCAGATCGTCGCGTCTCGCTCCGATGCCGGCACGCCCGGGGCCGTCAGGCGCCAGAGGTGACGGGCGCGCGCTGCGCCCTCGCGCGCCAATCCCTCCGCCAGGGAGGGGTCCTGCGCAAGACGCGCAAGGGCCGTCTCGATCGCCTCCGGCGTGACGGCCTCGAGATAGAGCGCACAATCGCCGCTGATTTCGCGCAGGCCACCCGTGCCCGACGAAACGAGTGTCGCCGCGCCGGCATGGGCTTCGACGGCGGTCCGTCCGAAGGGCTCGATCCACTTCGAGGGCACGAGGGAGATGGCGACCGACTCGTTCAGCGCCTTGATCCGGCTGAACGGAACCCCGGTCAGGAGTTCGGCTTGCGGCCCCATGGGAGCGAGGGCCGCCTTGACGGCGTCGAAGTAGGTCGGATTGCGCTCGGGTTCGGACACGACGAAGACCGCGCCCCACGCGGGGTAGCGTGCCGCGAAGCGGGCAACACCCTCGGCGGCCTCCAGGGCCCCCTTATCCTCTTGGGCGCGGCCGACGAAGAGCACCTGCTTCGCGCGGGGCACCTTCGGCGTCCAGCCTGAGAAGTCGAAACCGTTGCTGACGACGGTCCGCGGCACCCGGACCTGCGGCCAGCGCGTCTCGAAATCGCGCCGCGTGGTTTCGCTGACGAAGGTGATCCCGCCGAGCCGATTGAGGCGCCACGCCGTCAGGGCATCGAGCGCCGCGGCGGCCGGGCCGGTCGCCGACGGCGCGACGAAGTTGTGTGTCTGGAGCACGATCGGCAACGAGGGGTTCAGCGCTGCAATGCGCGCGGCTGTCGCAATGTGCTGCTGGAAGACGATCAGGTCGCATCCCCGTCGGGCGACGGCCTGCCTGAGGTCCCAGGCCGTTCGGTAGCTCGCGAGCCGGCGGGCCGGTGCGAAGCGCTCGATCGACACGTCGAGGAGCGGCGCCCCCCCGGTCTCGGCGAACACGGTCGTCCCAGACCGGTACCGGCTGCCCGCGACCCAGTCCGCGACGCAGAGTTCGACCGACGTGGCGTGACGCGCCTCGAAGCGCATGCGCCGCGGCAAGACTTGGAAGATGCGCATCAAGGACCTCGGCGCGGGAGAAGGGGGAACCGGCTGCGTTGGACATGCGGTGCAGGGCTGCCCGCGCCGTCGTCGCCGAAGGCGGCCGTCAGGACCGGGCTGGGTTCGATGTCCTGCCGCCGAAACGCGCTGGTGGACCGTCCTGCACGAGGCCCGACGGCCTGCAGGCCATAGCCAACCTTGTCAAGAACACATAATCAGCAACGTCAAGGGAGCCGGCATACGGGCTGCGTCGCGACCTGCGCAAGGCATCTGGCACGTGGCTATCTCGTGCGATCCCGCCGGTCTATGGTGCGCCGCACCGTGCCCGGTCCCGAAACGCAACGATGGTGATACCCCTTGGACCAAAGGCCAGCCGTCGGAGGCGACGCGTCGCAGATTCGGACGCATCAAGCGACGATCGACACGTCTGCGGTCCCCGGTGATACGCGCGGCCCGCGCGCGCCCCGTCAGCGATTTACCGGGATCGAGGCGGCGCGAGGCATCGCTGCACTCCTGGTCGTCGTCTATCACGCCAGTCGGAACATCGCCGAGCCGCGATTATACAACACGATGCTCCTGGATGGGCATTTCGAGATCTTCCACGTCGGGGTCGATTTCTTCTTCGTCCTGAGCGGCTTCATCATTGCCTGGATGCACTGGTCGGACATCGGACGGCCGTCGCGCCTGAAGGGCTATGCCCTGCGTCGGTTGATCCGCATCTATCCACCCTACTGGGGCATCCTGATCCCGGTGACGATTGCCTTCTACCTGAGCCCGGGTTTCGGCCGGGGCTTCGACCGCGAGCTCGACACCACCCTCGCCTCGCTCACCCTCGTGCCCTGGCCCAAGCCGCTGATCATCGGTGTCGCCTGGACGCTGGTCTACGAGATGATGTTCTACGTGCTGTTCGGCCTCGCGATCGTTTTGGGCCGATGGGGCACCTGGCTGTTTCGCATCTGGTTCGTCGCGATCCTGGTGGCGCAGGCCTTCCCACCCCTCCCGCTCCCGCTCAACATCCTGCTGTCGGCCTACAACCTCGAATTCCTCCTCGGGGTCGCAACGGCGATCTTCCTGTCCCGGGCAAAGGTGTCACGGCCAGCCCTGGTTGCGATCGGGGGAGGGCTGGCCTTCGCGTCCTTCATGGCCCTCGGCAATCAGTTCCCGGACATCTCCCTCGTCTTTCGACTCGCGTTCGGCCTGCCTGCGGCGGCTCTGATCGCGGGCCTCGTGGAACTGGAGCGCTCGGGACGCCTCCGCGTCCCCTCGGTTCTGGTTTTTCTTGGGTCGGCGTCCTACGCGATCTACCTGATCCACCCGGTCGTCCTGGCTGCGCTCATCCATCTCCTGCTGCGGGTTCTGCCCCAGGACGTGCCGCTCGGCCTCGTGCTCACCGCGCTGGTTGCGGGCGGGACTGCGGCGGGGTGCCTGTATCACGTCCTGATCGAGCGTCCGCTGACCGGGATACTAAGACGACGCTTCATCGGGCCATCGCGGCATCCCGGCGCCGCGTCGGCGGACGTGGCTGGCGGCCTCGTGCGCTGACATCCCGACGGCAGGCCTCCTAACAATAGAACTTGCCGAGCGAACCCTGCGATGAGGGTTGAACGCAGCGCGCATCGGGATTGCGCCGAGCGTGTGGATCAGATTGCGGCGCTTGGTCTTCTGCCCCGTTCGAGCTCAGCCAATCTCTCGCTGACCGCTGGTGTGGCGATCCGAGACCTTGCGGCCCGGCCCGCGTCGGGCCGGGGCACCGTCATCACGGGCGTGCAAGTTCAGGATTGGCAGCCATTGTCCCGTCGGCATCGCGCATAATTGAAGTAGCAGTTTTGCCGGCAGGCGCGATACTCGAGCCTGTCAGGGTTCCCCAGTACCGAACAGTACTTGTTTTGGCACATGATGACGCCGCTGTCGCATTGCTGTGCGCCACTCGGCGAGCATTTCGCAGTTTGGCCCTGGCCGGCGCCCTGGGCATGGGCAAAATTGCAGAGGCACAGTAGAAGGACTAGAGATATCAACCGCAACACAATGAGATCTCGCGTTTTTCCATGCCTGCCCGTGAAGTTCGACCAGTCACGTCATGAAACCGTCAGGTCGGGCGAGGTTGCATCGTTGGATTTACGATTCCGTTGATCAATCTCGCAGAAGCGTTGATGAAGCGCAATCCAGCAGTCCGACACTGTCCAATGTAGACTCATCTATGCCGTGATCCTGCCGATTTGACTCGCTACGTTTCTGTTTGCCGACTCGAATTCAAGCTTCGCGTCGCGAAGCGACGTGACTGATTTTTACCGGTCTTGGAGATTGCGAACTTCCGCCCTTACGCCCAAGCCGGGATTTTGATAGACACTCGGATGGGATGAGTACGGTTCCGACACGACCGTTACACCGCACCAAAAAATTAGATCAGGATTGCCGCTTGGCCAGGCCCTTGCAGGTACGGCCCTGATGTATGCTTGCTAGAGGTTAAGAATGCTTAGGGTAAACAATCTTAGCCAACCTGCATCGGTCGACCAGGCGATGCCGAGTGGTGGCTTTGAGATCGCGACCTATGTCAAAATCGCGCAGCGGCAATGGCCGACGATCCTGGCGGTGACTGTCCCGCTGGTTATGCTTGCTCTCATCTATGTGTTGACCGCGCAGCCTAAGTTTACGGCTTACGCAACCCTGCTGATCGATACGCGCAAGAATCAGCTTCTCTCCTCGCAACAGCAGGTGGTCGGCGATCAGGTGTTCGACTCAACCGGAGTCGAGAGCCAGGTCGAGATCCTGAAGTCCGACAGCATCGCCCTCGCGGTGATCCGTGACCTCAAGCTCGTCGACGACCCGATCTTCGCGGATGGTGGCCTGATCCGGTCGATCATCAACCTTTTCGGCTCGGACGAGCCGGCCACGGCGGCGGAGAAGGAGCAGGCGACGGTCGCGGCCTTCGAGCGCAACCTGCAGATCAAGCGCGTCGGACTGACCTACGCGATCGAGATCAGTTACACGTCGATCGATCCGGTCAAGTCCGCAGCCATCGCGAACGCCATCGCGGATGCCTACGCCACGACCGAACTCGAGAGCCGCTACGAAGCGACCAAGCGCGCGAGCAAGTGGCTGCAGGATCGTATTCGGGAGTTGCGCGAACAGGCGACGGTCGCGGAGGCGGAAGTCCAGAAGTTTCGGGCCGACAACAACATCATCGACACGGGTCGTGGCCTGCTGACCGAACAGCAACTGGGTGACGTCAACAGCCAGCTCGTATCCGCCCGCGCGGCCACGGCAGAGGCGAAGGCCCGCCTGGATCGGATCAACCAGGTCAGCAAGGAAGACATTCCGAATGCGACCGTGACCGATGCGCTTCGCGATGACGTGATCACCAGGCTCCGGGCGCAGTACCTCGACCTGTCCGCCCGCCAGGCGGACTTCTCGAATCGCTATGGCGCGACCCACGCCTCGGTGCAGAACCTCGTCCGGCAGATGACGGAGATCCGTCGTTCCATCCGCGACGAGGTCAATCGGATCGCCGAGACCTACAAGAGCGAGTACGAGATTGCCCGTACCCGCGAGAAGTCGCTGCAGGACAGTCTCGCCTCGCTGGTCACGAGTGCGGGGACGACCGGGCAGGCCCAAGTCAAACTTCGCGATCTGACCAGCTCGGCCCAGACCAACCGGAATCTGTACGACACGTTCCTCCAGCGCTTCATGGAGGCGACGCAGCAGCAGAACTTCCCCGTCACCGATGCTCGCCTGATCTCGGCCGCGACGCCCCCGAAGCGCAAGAGTTCGCCGAAGACGATCATCATCCTGCCGGGGGCCCTGGCGCTCGGCCTCCTGCTTGGCTTCGCCGCCGCTCTCGGACGCGAGAAACTCGGCGCCCGCGTCTTCCGCACCGCCGCCGACGTCGAGTCCGAAACGCAGGTCGAGTGCCTCGGCATCCTGCCCAATGCGGCACGCCTTCCCGCCGCGCCGATCCCCGCCACGGCTGGGCTTCTGAGGAACGCCATGGCGCGACAGGCGGTCGACGCACCCTTCTCGCGCTTCTCCGAGTCCCTGCGCGCGGTGAAGGTCGCAGCCGACATCAGCGCGATGAACCGTCAGAGCCGGGTGATCGGGATCGTCTCGGCCTTGCCGAACGAGGGCAAGACGACCGTCGTCGCGAACCTGGCCGGGACCATCGCAGCCTCGGGCCGCTCGGTCCTGGTGATCGACGGCGACCTGCGCAATCCGTCGTTGACGCGCCTCCTGGCCCCGGAGGCCCGGGAGGGGCTGATCGAGGTCCTCAGCGGAAGCCGTTCCGTCGCCGATGTCGTGCAGGTCGATTCCGAGACAGGCTTCCGGCTGCTGCCCGCCGTTCTGAACAAGCGCATGTGGCAGACCGCCGAGTTGCTGTCGTCGGAAGCGATGGCTTCGGTCTTCGAGGCGGCGCGTCGTCAGTTCGACTATGTCCTGATCGACCTGCCGCCGGTCCTGCCCGTGGTCGACGTCCGCGCCGTCTCTTCGATGATCGATTGCTTCGTCATGGTCGTGGAGTGGAACAAGACCTCACGCCAAGCCGTCGCCGAAGCCCTCGACGGAACCGAGTTCCTGCGCGACCGCCTGCTCGGGGTCATCCTGAACAAGGCCAGTCCGGCGCAACTGCAGCGCCTGGAAGGCTACAAGGGCGCTTACTACACCAGTTACTACCACGAGAGGCCTGAGGCCGCCTGAGGCCGCCGGCTTCAATTACGCCGCGCGGCGCGTGTCCGCGCGGCGCGCCCAAGACCTCTGACGGACATCGAAGGCCAAGCGCCCCGATGCGCGCCCATCAGCGACGGGAGCCTCCGATAGCGGAGGCTCCGGTGGTCGTGCCCACACCTCTACGCCTGTCGGGCGGCCGGGCAGTCCCTGCCCCGCGTCGTGCGGGGGACGATCGACGCGCCGGCGTCGCCCGTCCAGGCCCGGTTCCGACGATTGCCTGCGCACCCACTCGGCGGGAGGGCGGCGACCCGGTCCCGGTCACGTCACCACGCCAGGCTTCACCCCCGCCGAGGCTTCACCCCCGGACTGGCAGCGCGGGTTTCGCCTGTTCGGGCGTGAAGCCCCACGGGGACTTGCCGGCTGTGACCGCAATGGCTCGGCGCGGGAGCCATGCCTCTCCCGGCTGAAAGCCGTCGTCCACGACACCATAAGGCGATCAGAGGCGACGGTGATCGCCGCAGATGTCGGCGCCCGCCGCGTCGAGCGTGGATTCAATCCGCCCCTGCACGGCAAAGTTCGAGGTCGCGTCCGTCCCGCACGAGGACCGACGGTCCTGGCGAGCGTCCCCGGGTGAAGGCCCTTGGCGCTTCGAGTGCGCTCTCCGGGGGGGCTCGATGGGACCGGATCGCGCGACGGACCCCCGCTCGGCGCGATCCTGCCGAATTCCACCCCGAGCACCTCCCGCGACTCCGCGAAGAAGATCGCACCATCCAACCCTGGGATCGGGTGTCGAACCTGCTCGGAAGCGCCCGTGGCCGACCGAGCAGGAAGCATCCGCGCTCGACCGCGTCGGAAGCCCTGCCGTTCGGCCGGAGGCCGAACCTGAAGCGCCCCGTTTCCCGAACGTCAGGATCTCCGCCGATGAAAGCGCTCCAGGAGCGGGGCGCCCAGGCTGCGCAGCCGTCGCAGCGAGGGGGGCAGGAGCAGGGCGATGAACGGGACGGCAATGGCCCAAGGGCCCAGCTCACGCCAGAACAGCCCGATCGCGGCGGCACCCCACCACAGGGCGGTCAATCGGTAATCGGGACTTCCGACCGCACGGGCGAGGATGAGGTGCAGGATGGCATAGGCCGGGAGCGTCGCCACCTCGCCGAAGCCGTATCCGCGCAGGCCATAGAGGGGGACGGCGATGGCGGCCACGCCGGCGAACAGGGCTACGTGGACGATATGGTAGCCGGCGAGGGGCCAGTTCCGGTTCAGAACCGACAGCGTCGCGGTGTGCATGTTGAACGGCGCCATCGTCAGGTAAGACAGCGCAAGATAAGGGTAGATGTCGAGCACCGGCAGCCAGCGCTCGCCGAAGACGAGCGGCACGACCCACTTGCCGAACCAAGCAAAGGCGAGAAGGATCGAGCCGATGGCCAGCGTCTGCAGTTCCATGCCCTGCGTGATGGCCCGCAGGAGCCGCGGGACGTCGGAGGTCACCGAGCGCAGCACCGCAACGGAAAGCCGCCAGGCGATCGTCTTGAGGACGCTCAACATCTCGACGATGCCGACCGTCATGCCGACGATGCCCACCGCGGACGCCCCGAAGGCGGGTCCGACGATCAGTGGATTGACGAGGCTGCGCGCCTGCCAGATCCAGTTCTGCGCCGAGAACGAGAAGGCGTAGCCGAGCAGGTGGCGGGCCGCAGCGGACTGCCAGCGGAAGACGGGCCAGGTGCGTGTCAGCACGTGGGCGAGCACGAACGACACGCCCTGTTGCCCGACCCAGGCTACGGCCAGCGAGACGGCGCCACTGCCTCCGAGCACCAGCGGAACCGCGATCAGATAATAGGCGAACTGACCCGAGAGCTCGATGGTCGCGACCGAGCGATAATCGAGCGCCCGTTCGGCGCGCGCGGTCGCGGGGATCGCGAGCACCTGGAGCGGGATCGCGAGGACGAGAACGCTCAGGACGTCGCGAAAGCCCTCGACGTTGACGTATCCGGCGAGCAGCGCGCCGCTGCCCTCCATCACCACCACGAGGGCGAGGGCCGTTGCGGCGAGGAGCGTGTAGCTCGTCCCGTACTCCTCCGCCGTCAGCTCCTTCTCGTGGCGCAGGAGGCAGACGCCGATGCCGGCCTGCCCGAGGCTCAGCCCGTATTGGTAGACGCCGATGGCCGCCACGTAGGCGCCGTAGCGCTCGGGTCCCAGAAGACGACTGATCAGCAGAACGCCGATGAACTTGAGGAAGATCGAGATGATCTGGCGTCCGAACAGGAACGCGCTTCCTCGGAAAATCGCCGCCCGGACCGTGGTCCCCGAGCCCGCCGCTGCAGACGCCGTGGCGCCGTCGGCCGCCGTCCCCTCGACCGGATTGGGCATCGCGGGCGGGATGGCGGCCTGGGACAGGCCAGAGGTTGCCTCGGAGGCGGGGCGATCAGGATTGGGCATGGCTGATCCTTAGGATGTGCCGCACGCTTTGTCCCGGCTCCTGGAGATCGAGACGACGCCTCGCTTCCGGGATGGCCGTGAACTTGCTGCACCTGTGGCTTCGTGGCACCTGTCGGGCGCGGCCGGTGGGTCGGACCCCAGATCGATTGAGAGGAAGATATGGCCGTCATCATGCGGGAGGCCGCGTCGGTATCGGTTGCCGGACATCCGCACGCGGTGCCTTCCGCCTCCGGGTCGCGCACGATCATGAGCCTGCAGTATGGGCGCGGCGTGGCGGCACTCCTCGTCTGCCTGTTTCATGTCTACGGCTTCACCGAAAAGTATTTCGGTGTGACGACAGGCGGACGCATCTTCGAGGGCGGGCATTCCGGAGTGGAGTTCTTCTTCGTCCTGAGTGGTTTCATCATCGCGACCGCCCACGCCCGGGACATCGGGCAACCGCATCGCATCGGGACGTTCTTCCGGAAGCGAGCGGTTCGGATCCTGCCGATGTTCTATCTCACCGTCGTACCGCTCGGATTGCTGTTCCTGGCTCACCCGGTCTACGGAGCCGATCGAGCCCTCACGCTGCCCAAATTCATCCTCGACCTTCTACTGATCCCGCGTGAGGGCCTCCTGACGTTGGCGCCGGCCTGGACCCTTCAGCACGAGTTCGTCTTCTACTTGTTCTTCGGTCTCGTCATCCTACGCCCGGCCCTGGGCATGGGAGCCTTCGTCGCCTGGCAATTGGCGTGCCTCGTCACGGTCGCCTTCCGGCTCGTCGAGCCCGACTACCTCATGCCGATCAACAAGCTGCTGGGCGTGCACAATCTCGGGTTCGCGATGGGACTGGGCGTGGCCTGGCTCTACCGCTCCGCGTATTTCGCTCGCCTGACGCGCGTCCTGCCGCTCCTGTCGGCCGTTGCCATCGCCGGCCTGATCGCCCTTTTCGCGGGCGAGTGGCGCTCCGGCTCCGGCATCCTCGGTGGTCCGGTGCCGCTGACGCTGGCCTATCTCGCCTGCTACGCCGTACTGATGACGGCTCTGCTGGCGCTGCCCAACCGGCCCCGACCGCGCCTCGACGCCACCCTCGGTCTCCTCGGGGCGGCCTCCTACGTGGTGTACCTGATCCACGAGCCGGTCGCTTCGATCGCCGTGAAGGTCCTGATGGCGGGGCCCTTCAAGGCGTATGTCGGACCGAACATGGCCTACATCGCGACGGTCGCGGCCGCCGTCGTCGCCGGGATCATCGTCCACCTCCTCGTCGAACGGCCGATCACGAGCCTTTTGACACCGAAGCGCCGGGGGGATGTGCCTCGGGGCGCATAACCCCGGCGGCGCGCCGAACGCCTCCCTGTCGGCCGGCGCCGACGGCGCGTCGCCCGGACGCCGTGACCGGCTCTGTCTGGCCGACCCGACTCAGCTCGTCCGTCAGCATGGTGAAGGACAGGGCGAGCCAGAACATCGAGGCCGTGCCTGGGTCGGTCAGGACGGTCTCGCTGAAGCCGCGGATGAAGATATTGAGGATCAGGAGGCTCGGCAGCATCGTCGTGGCCGAGCCGAGCTTCATCGCCCGCAGCGAGAGCCGGCCCGCCCGCAGGAACAGGAAGGCGGCAAGCGCGACGCCGACCACGCCGAGCTGAATCCACACGTCCAGCCAGTTGTTGTGCGAGTGGGGGACGCTCGTGCCGACGAGGCCGTCGATGATCTGCGTCTCGGACGACTTGATGTTCCAGAAGCCGTAGCCGTAGCCCACGATGGGCCGGCGCTGGATGATGTACCAGACCGCCTGCCAGATGGGCGTCCGCCCGGTGAGATCGCTGCTGCGGCCGACGAGACTGAGCAGGTCGGTGGATTGCTGGACCAGGGCCAGGACAAGCCCCACGGTCAGAAGCAGCAGCGTGACGAGCACCTTGTCCGACGGACTGCGCAGCAGCGAGATTGCGGCGATCACCAGGCAGATCAGCGCGCTGATGGCGCCGGTCGCCGACCGCGCATTGACCAGGAGGCCCAGCAGCGCGAGGAACGTGACGGCGGCAAAAAGCCGATTCGACGCGCGGCGCCGAAAGGATTCGAACACCACCAGGCTGCCGAGCGCGGCGGTCGCGCCGAGGAAGTTCTTGTGGCTCGAGGCCCCGCGCCAGGCGTCGGTGTAGCCGTTGAGCAGGCTGAGGCCGTAGGCGGGGAAGAAGGCCACCGCCACGTAGCTGCTCACCGCCGCGATCGCAAAGGCGCGCGTGAGCAGCTTCAGCAACTCGTCGTAGGCGAAGCGCTGTACGAGGTAGATGGGATACACGACAATGATCGTGAGCCGCGCGCACCGATTGATGACCGTGCTCGGCTCCGCCGACCACGTAACGCTCACGAAGGCATAGGCACAGAAGAGCAGCAGCGGCCAAGACTTGAGTGCGGCTTGCATCATCCTGTCGACATCTCGGAAAGAGAAGAACGCGAGACAGGCAATGGTGATGACAAGCGTGAGGGTTGCCGACGGGAAGGCCGTGACAACAACCGGGTCGTTTGCAAGCCGGTACTGAGGCGCTAGATAGTTCTCGAGCGGCAGAAACGTCGAGAGCATTTGAAAGCCGACGATAATCATCGCGACCAAGCCTTCGAGCGAATCCGCTTTACCTGTTTTATCCGTCATGCGCGTCAGCCCCACGGGTGGTGACCCGGTCGGCCAACCCATAGCGGCATCTCGGACGGCTGTCGATTGACACCGCGCCGGAGAGCTTCCGCGAAAGTTCCCCCTCGTCTATAGCGTTACCATGGATACGTTCGCAGCCACGACCAGCCCGGCGCACGGGCCTGCTTCAGCGGACGGAACCGCATCGCCGGGCCTCCGGGCCGCCCCTGCCGAGCGCGAGCGGCTCCTGGACATCGATCGGGCGAAGGGACTGGCGATCACCCTCGTGGTCCTGGGCCACCTCGTAAAGTCCGGGACCCTGGGCGAGCAGGCTTGGTACGCACAGCTCAAGCTGGCGATCTATGCGTTCCACATGCCCTTCTTCATGTATCTGAGCGGTTTCGTCTTCTTCTATACGGGCTGCCATCTGCGCATCGGGGCCGCCTACGGGCGCCTCGTCCGCCAGAGATCGCTGCGCCTGCTGGCGCCCTTCGGCATCATGCTGGTGCTCACCATCGTCGGCAAGACCGTGGCTTCGCACGTCATGTACGTCGACGAGGCTCCGCGGGGCGTCGGCGGGGGCCTCTACGATGCTGTCTTCGCCACGAAAACCAGCCCGGTCTTCTCCATCTGGTACCTCTGGGTCCTGTTCGTCTACTCGGTCGCCTTCCCCGTGCTGTGGCGCCTCGCGCGCGGCTCGTTCCTGGTGATCGCAGCCATCGCCCTGGTTCTTCACGCTCTTCCGGTGGCCGATGTGCTGTTCGCCGACCGGATCATGGGGTTCTTCATCTTCTTCGTCGCGGGTTGCTGCGCCGCCGCCTATCGCCAGGCGATCCTGCCGGCCATGCGGCGTTACCTGCCGCTGAGTGCCGTCGTCTTCGTCCTGGCGCTGGGAATCGTAACGCGCGTTCCGAACGGGTGGGATGCGCTGCTCGTCGTCGGCCTGCTGTCGATGCCGGCCCTGCATGGATTGATGCTCAGCAGTCTCGTCGCGCGCGACCGGATCCTGCTGGCGATCGGCAGCTTTGCCCTGGCGATCTATCTCTTCAATACCGTCTTCATCGGCTTGGCGAAGGCCGTCTATTTGAAGGTCCTGCCCTATACGGGGGCTGGTTTCGTCGGGCTGATCGTCGTCACCTTCATCGCGGGCCTGTTCGGGCCGATCCTGTTCAAGGTGCTCGTGCTGCGCCGTTCCGCAACACTCGACCGGTTCACGAGCTGACGGCGGCTCACCGGTTCTGCGGCACGCGGGCTGTTGCCGCGCGGCCTGTCCGTCACCCCTGGGTGCGTCAGCGCGACGACGTCGCCGCCAGGCGCCGGGCGGTGACGAGGCCGAGGACGGCGATGACGACGGCGCAGAGGCTGAGGGCGGTGAGCTGCCCGAGGCCCTGGAGGGCGCCGCCGAGGATCGCCACGCCCAGGGCCTGTCCGCAGAAGAACGAGAAGGCGTGGAGCGCCACCGCCGAGGCGCGGGCGGTCGGTGCCACCTCGGTCACCTGCACCTGGAAGGTGTTGTGGAGCATGTAGAAGCCGAGCCCCATGGCCACCAGGGCGGCGCAGTCGAGCTGCCAAGTGCCGGCGAGGCCGATGGTGACCAGGGCGCCGGCGCAGATCAGGCCGCCGCCGATCAGCATCCGCGACATGCCGAGGAAGCGCAGCAGCAGGCCGACCGAGAACGAGTAGAGCAGTCCTCCGGCGGCGAAGCCGGCCAGCGCCAGGCCGGCCTCCCGGGCTCCCCCCTCGCCGCGCGCCTCGATCAGCGGGGCGAGGTGCGGAAAGATCCCGAACACCGCGATCGCCTCGACGAACACGGCCCCGAACAGGATGCGGGCGCGCGGGTTGCCGACGATGGTGCGGTAGCGCGCCACGGCCGTGTGGAATTCCGGTCGCCGGGCCGGAGCCGCCGCGCTGCGGTCGAACCCGAGGAGCGCCGCGCTGCAGCCGAGGGCCGCCACCGCCGCGGTGATGGCGAAGACGCCGGCCCAGCCGATCGCCCCCTCGATCAGGCCCGCGAAGGTCGAACCCGAGAGCTGCCCCAGGATCACCGCCACGAGGAAGCGACCGATGGCGACCTGCCGGCGCTCGATCGGGATGCGGTCGCCCATCAGGGCGAGTGCCAGGGGCACGACGCCGCCGGCGCTGCCCCCGGCGATCATCCGCAGGACGAACAGGGTGTCGAGGCTGGTGGTCAGCGCGCAGGCGGCCAGCGCCAGGGTCAGGATGCCGAGGCAGATCGCGATGATCCGCTCCTTGCCCAAAGCGTCGCCGACGGGGCCGAGGATCGGCTGGATCAGCGCGTAGGGCAGGGCGAAGGCGGTGGAGAGCAGCGCCACCGTGTGGGGATCGCTGCGCAGGTCGCGCGCCAGCACGCCGACCAGCGGCTCGATGGAGCGGCCCGCGAAGGTGCTGGCGAAACCGGCGAAGGCCAGGATCACGATCAGGCGCGTGGTCGAGAACTCGGCCTTCAGGTCCGTGATCCTTGCTGGGGGCAGGCGAAGGGAGGTGATGCGCGGGGCGAGGCCCGGGAGCGGGCTTCGCCATACGTGGCCGGGACCGGCCCGTCGATCCCGATCCTCTGCGGTTCAGGCCTGGACGCCGGCCCGAGCGACGTCGCCGGCATTCGGCAACTCGGCGATGCGCCAGCACAGGTCCATGACCCGGCGCACCTGGGCGTCGGGCAGGATCCCGTCCGCGAGGTCGGTGAACTTGGTCTCCAGGGCCGCGTCCGACATCGGCCGCTCGACGCTGCCGAGGGCATGCTCGATGCGCCGGGGCAGGCTGCGGCCGTCCTTCAGCACCACCGTGAGCTCCACCTGCTCGGGCCGGATCGCCGGGTCGACCACCGGCTTCACCCGGGCACGCAGGGCCGCGATCGCGGGGTCGTTCACCGCCCGGTCGCTGAACTGCTTCTCGCCGCCGGCCCCCTCCACCAGCGCCACCGCGACGGCGTGGTAGATGCTGAACTTGCCTTCGAGGCCGGTGCGCGGCGCGGTCTTGCCGGTGAGTTCGAGCACCAGGGGATGAACCTTCATGTCGACCCGCTCGATCGCGTCGGCGGTGAGATGGTTCTCGTTGCGCAGCTGAACCGCCCCGTCGATGGCCGGATGCATGACGATGCCGCAGGCGAAGGGCTTGTAGGTGTTCAGCGCCGCCTCGTAGCGGGTGCCGAGCCCTTCCGTGATCTCGCGGTAATCCTGCTTCGTCGAGATGGTGTTGGCCCAGCCGCGCTTGGCCTCGATCATCCCGTCCGAGCTCGTGTAGTTCTTCGCGGCGAGGATCGCGGCGAACAGGCCGTTCGATGCGGCCCGGCCCGGATTGAAGCTCTTGTTCATGGAGCCGAAGGATTCGCGCAGGCCCACGGGCTGCGACGCGGCGAGCCCGAGCGCCCAGACCATCTGCTGCTCGGACAGGCCCATCAGCTTGCCCGTCGCGGCCGCCGCCCCGAACACCCCGGCGGTGCCGGTGATGTGCCAGCCGACATCGTAGTGGTTCGGGTAGACCGCGTTGCCGATCCGGCATTCTGTCTCGACGCCGAGCACCAGGGCGTTGAGGAAATCCGCCCCCGAGACCGGGTTCATCTCGGCGTAGGCGAGGATCGCCGAGGCGACGGGGCCGGCCGGGTGGATCACGGTCTTCAGGTGGGTGTCGTCGTAGTCGAAGATGTGGCTGGCGACGCCGTTCAGGAAGGCGGCATTCATGATGTCGAAGCGCTCGGGGCGCCCGAACAGCCCGGCCTGCGGCGGGCCGGAGAACGGCTTCAGGGCCGAGACCGCGATGTCCAGGGTCTCGTGATGCGATCCGCCGATGGCGACGCCGACCCAGTTCAGCAGGGTGCGGATGCCCTCGCGGCGGACGGCCTCGGGCAGGTCCGCGTAGCGCGCGCCGACCACGTAGCGGGCGAGGATCCGGGTGACCTCCGGCGGCACCGGCTTCGGATCGGCCTTGGCTTCGGTCTTCGTCTCCGGCGCGGCTTGGGCGGGACGGACGGCGCTGCCGGTTCCCACGAGCGCGAGGCTCGCGGAGCCGAGCAGGGCGCGGCGGTCGATCGTCGGCACGGGCATGGCTCTCTTCCTCTGGCGACTTGCGGCCGGCACCCGCGTGGGCGCCGCCGTGCCGGGGGCGCCGGGACCGAAGCCGCCGGCGCGACCGGACCCGAGGAATAACCCGACCGTCGCAGCAGGGCTCCCGCTTTGTGCGCACAGCCCAAGCGTTTTACGCACGCGTTACGTGTCAGAAACAAAATAACCGATGAGACGCACAGTATCCGAGCCGCGGAGCATGCGCGGGGCTCGCTGCCGGCGTGTCATCCCCGTGTCGTGCAATCGTAGGGACGCGGCCGAGTCTGTCTCGAGACCAAGCCGTTACACATCTCGTCCACCCGAGCGGCGGCAGGGTTGCTTCCGGTCCGTTTCAGGGCTTGGGGGCCATCTCCGTCGCGGCGAGGTCGATGTCGACGCCGACCTCCAGCGCAACCCATTGGCCCGAGGCCCAGGGGCCCTGTCCGACGCCGAACTGCGTGCGCACGAGATCGAGGTGGCCCACTGCGCGCGCCGTCGCGCCCGTGCGTGTCAGGCGGAAGGGCAGCACCGCATCGCGGCGGATGCCGCGGATCGTCAGGCTGCCGACCGCCTCGTAGGCGTCGCCGCCCTTGGCGACGAACCGCGTCGCTTCGAACCGGGCCTGCGGCGTGGCCTTGACGTCGAACCACTCCGCCTGGGGTAGGGAGGTGTCGCGCTGGGCATCGCCGGTCTCGGCGCTCGCGAGGTCGATGTCGACCACGGCGTGTCCGGTCTCCGGGGCGGCGGGGTCGAAGGTGATCTGCGCGCTGAAGCGCTTGAACCGGCCCTGGAACGGCGCACCGACCTGGATGCCGGAGAACCCGATCCGGCTCTTGGCCACATCGACGGTCCAGGCCGCGGCTTGGGCGCAGGCCGGGACGGCCAGGGGCGCCGCCGCGAGGGCGGCCGCGAAGGCGAGACGAGCGGCGATCATGCTTCGGATCCGGACTTGAGCGGGGCGCGGGGCAGCATCCGCCGGAGGGTGTCGTCGCGCAGGACGAGGTGGTGGCGCAGGGCCGCGCCGACATGCAGCAGCAGGAGACCGATCAGGATCCAGGCCCCCCAGGCATGGACCTGCTTCAGCACCGCCTCCACGGCGGCCTTGTTCGCCAGCACCGGCAGCACCGGAAGGTGCGGCCAGGGGACGACACCGTAGAGCACGGTCGGCAGGTTGAAGGGCGAGGCCGAGACCACGGCCCAGCCGACGAGCGGCAGGCCGACGAGCAGCCCGTAGAGCAGGGCGTGGGCCGCGTGCGCCCCGGCCCGTTCCCGGGCCGGCAGCGTCGCGGGCAGGGGCGGCGGCCGGTGGGCCAGGCGCCAGCCGAGGCGCAGCAGCGTCAGGGCCAGCACCGTGAGGCCCACCGACTTGTGCCATTGGTAGAGCTGGAACCGGCGCAT
The DNA here is from genome assembly GCF_979256535.1 of Methylobacterium sp. AC690. NCBI lineage: Bacteria > Pseudomonadati > Pseudomonadota > Alphaproteobacteria > Hyphomicrobiales > Methylobacteriaceae > Methylobacterium > Methylobacterium sp. AC690. Next base: position 155,966 of record NZ_CEEDOX010000013.1, read on the forward strand.
CGGCGCCAGGTCCCCGTGCGTCATGGCGAGACCGATCGCGATCAGCCCCAGAACCGCCAGCGCACTGAGCCAGTGCAGGGCGATGGCGACGCGGGTGTAGCGCGGTCGGGGCGCGGCGCGGACGGTCTCGATCATGACGCGCTCCCTTCGGCGGGGTGGACGGCGCGGCCTATTCCTTGCGCTCGAAGGCGCCCGCGATGGTGAGGTGCAGGTCGTCGCCGATCAGCGGCACGTAGGTCTTCACGCCGAAATCCGAGCGCTTGAGCGTGCCGGTGGCCTCGAAGCCCACGGTGACCTTCTTGTTCAGCGGGTTCACGCCGGCGCCCACGAGGGTGACGGTCAGGGTCACCGGCTTGGTCACGCCGTGCAGGGTCAGGTCGCCGGTGACCTTCGCCTTGTCCTTGCCCTCGGGCGTCACCTTCGTGGAGACGAAGGTCATCTCGGGGAACTTGCCCGCGTCGAGCCACTGGTCGCCCTTGAGCTCGCCGGTCAGCTTCTCGCTGGTCGTCATCACCGAGGCCACCGGGATCTTGATGGACAGCTTCGCGGCGGCAGGGGTCTTCGGCTGCAGCTCCAGGGTGCCCGAGACGTCCGAGAAGCCGCCCGAGTAGTTCGAGAAGCCCATATGCGAGACGGTGAAGCCGACCTGGGTGTGGCCGGGATCGACCGCGTAGGTGCCGGCCTGGATCTGGGCCGGGTCGCGGGTCGGCGGGGTCTGGGCGAGGGCCGGCGCGGCGAACGCGAGGGCGAGGGACACGGCCTGGGCGACGAGGGACGGGGAGAGACGGATCACGGGGTTCGCTCCGAGGATGAGGGCGTCGAGGATGAGGGCGTCGATGAGGGTGGCGGCTGGGCGCCGGTTCGGTGAAGCGCCAATAGGCCGCTTCCCGCGGGTGCGATAGCGCGCTAATCGGGGACACATGGTTGCGCATCTGGAAACCTTCGCCGGAAACCTCGACGACGTCCGGGCTTTCTGCGCCGTGGTCGATCTCGGCAGCATGACCCAGGCCGGCGCCTTCCTCCGCGAGACCAAGGGCAGCGTCAGCCGGCGCGTCGCCCGCCTCGAGACGGTGCTGAAGGTGACGCTGCTCGCCCGCACGCCGCGGGCGGTCTCGCCCACCGCCGAGGGACTCGCCTTCCACGCCCGGGCCCTGGAGAGCCTCGCCCTCCTGGACGAGGCCCTGCAGACGGCCCGCGGCGCCCGCACCCTGCCGCGGGGGCACCTGCGGGTGACGGCCTCGATCGACTTCGGGGTCGAGGTGCTGCCGGACCTCGTGGCGAGCTTCCGGGCCCGGCACCCGCAGATCACCCTGGAGCTCCTCATCACCGACAGCCGCCTCGATCTCGCGGCCAACCGGGTCGACCTCGCCCTGCGCCTCGGCGGCGGCGACCATCCCGACAGCGGCTACACCGCCCCGATCCTGGCCGACCTGACGATCGGCCTCTACGCGGCCCCGGCCTACCTGGCCCAGCGCCCGGAGCCGGTCGACATCGCCGAGCTGGCGACGCACGACGTGGTGCTGGCCCGGGAGCGCCTCGGCGCCACCCAGATCCTCGTCTCGGACGTGGAGGGCCGCGAGGCCGGCATCACCCTGCGGCCGGCCGTGCGGGCCACGGATTTTGCCACGGTGCTGCGCCTGACCCTGGCCGGGGCCGGGATCGGCCACATCCCGAGCCTCGTCGCAGCCAAGTCCCTGGTCCGGGGCGACCTCGTGCGCGTCCTGCCCGACTGGGCGAGCCGGGGCGGGACCCTGCGCGCCGTCACCCTGGCGGGCCGCGAGCTGCCCGCGCGGGTGCGCCTGTTCCGCGAGCACGTCCGCACCGAGATGGCCCGGCGGGCCGCGATCTGTCCCCTGTCCGGGCTCGATCGTCCCACGCCCGTGGCGGCATCGGTGGCGACCTATGACGAGAGTTCAGGCAGAGTGTGATCCCGGGGGCGGCGCGCCCCGCGTAGCGGCGTTCCGGCGACGAGCGGTCCGGCAGGGTGTCGGCATGGTGCGAGACGAAGATGAGGGTCAGGACTGGCGCTCGGTCAGCACCCGCGCCCTGAACCCGCAGGAGCTGGCCGAGGCGCGCCAGCGCACTCACGAGCCCGGCCGCGGCCGGGGTGCGACCGATCCTGTCGACATCCCCAAGGCCGGCTGGCGGGACATCCTGTGGCGGGTGTTCTGGGCGATGCCGCAGGACCGGGTGCTGACCACGGCGGGCGGCGTCGCCTTCTTCGCCCTGCTGGCGGTATTCCCGGGCCTGGTCGCGGTCGTGTCGATCTACGGGCTGTTCTCGGATCCGCACGTCATCAGCCAGCATGTCAGCCTGCTGGCGGACATCCTGCCGCCGGGCGCCCTGGAACTGGTCTCCGACCAGCTGGTGCGGATCGCGCAGCGCAGCACCGGCTCCCTGAGCACCACGTCCGGCATCAGCCTGCTGATCGCCCTGTGGAGCGCCAATTCCGGCGTGAGCGCGCTCTTCGACGCCCTCAACGTGATCTACAAGGAGCGCGAGAAGCGCAGCCTGATCCGCTTCTACGCCACCACCTTCCTGTTCACGATCACCAGCGTGGTGTTCTTCCTCGTCTCCACCAGCGCGGTGGTGCTGCTCCCGGCGATCCTCGATCGCCTCGGCTTCATCACCGCCACCGACACCATCTTGCAGATCGTGCGCTGGCCGGCCCTGCTCGGCGTGGTCACCCTCAGCCTGTCGCTGATCTACCGCTACGGCCCGAGCCGGAACCGGGCGAAGTGGCGCTGGGTGACCTGGGGCAGCAGCCTCGCGGCGCTGTTCTGGGTCGGCGCCTCGGGGGTGTTCTCCTGGTATGTGGCGAGCTTCGACAGCTACAACCGCATCTACGGGTCGCTGGGGGCCGGCATCGGCTTCATGACCTGGATGTGGCTGTCGATCGTCATCGTCCTCGTGGGTGCCGAGATCAATTCGGAGATGGAGCGCCAGACCGGCTGCGACAGCACCGAGGGCCGGCCGAAGCCCCTGGGCGTCCGCCAGGCCTTCGCCGCCGACAGCGTCGGGCCGAGCCAGGACTGAGTGCCGGCCCGGGACCGGGCGGCGCCGTCGCCCCCGTGAGCCCGGGAACAGCGCCGACGCCCGGCGGGTTTTCCGACGGCAGAGCGTCGGGAGTGGCAGATGGCCGGACCGCAACACGCACGACCACCCGGGCCAGGGCGGGCATGGGCCGCCGCGGCACGGTCCGGAGGAGGCGCAGCCGTGCCCGCGGCGCGCTCGTGGTGAGCGCCGCGCCGACCTTCGCGCAACGGGACCTCGACCGGCTCATCGCCCTCGGGCGGCAGAAGGGCGAGCTGACCCCGGCCGACCTGCAGGCCGCCCTGCCGATCCACAGCATGAGCGCCGAGGCGATCGCGCAGGTGGTCCTGGATCTCGAGGCCGCCGGCATCCCGGTGGAGCTGGAGGACCTGCTCACGGGGCGAGCCCATCCCGACGGGATCGCGCCGCTGCCCCTCGCGCCCGCGCCGGGATTGCCTTCCGACGCCGCTGCACCGGCCGCGCCGCGCCCGGACGCGCTGGCGTCCCGGGTGGTCGCGCCGGTCGCTGCCGGAGAGGACCCGGTCGGGACGGCACCGTCGGCCGAGGGGCGCCGGGTCCGGAACGCCGTGCTGGTGGCGGGCCTGATCGTGCTGGTGCTGGTGGGGACGATCCTGATCGCCCTCGGGCGATGAACCGCGACGCGGGGGAGACCGACATGGACATTCAGACGACCATCGCGGAGGCAATCATCGCCGAACTCAGGCGCCAGGCCGAGGTGAGCGAGCACGGCCTTTCCGTCGAGGCCGACGAGCCGGGCTTCGTGACCATCGACGGCCGGGTCAATCTCGACGAACTCATCATGGTGATCGAGGGCGCCCTGGCGGGCGGTCCCTGACGGTCGCCCACACGACAGGCCGGCGCCCATGGCCCAAACGGACCCCGCCCCGGGCGAGAAGGAATCGTACCCGAGATGAAAGCCGAAATCCTCAGCCTGCGGACCCTCCACGAGGGCTGGACCCGCTTCTCGCTGGCCCGGGTTCGCCTCGCCGACGGCAGCGAGGCCGAGCGCGAGATCGAGGATCACGGCAACTCCGTGAGCGTGCTGCCCTACGATCCTGCCCGGCGGGTCGCCACCCTGGTGCGGGAGCTGCGCGTCCCGGCCCTCTACGTCGCCGGCGAGCAGAGCCAGCTCGAGGCGCCGGCCGGCCTGATCGACGACGGCACCCCGGAGGACAATGCCCGGCGGGAGGTGCTGGAGGAGGCGGGCCTGCGCCTTGGCGACCTCGACTTCGTCGGCGCCACCTATTCCTGCGGCGGCATCTCGACCGAACGCCTCCACCTGTTCCTGGCCGCCTACGCCGCCACCGACCGGGTGGACGGCGGCGGGGGCGCGGACGGCGAGCACGAGAACATCCGGGTCGTCGAGATGCCGCTGGCCGAGCTCGCCCGGATGGCCGATCGCTGCGAGCTGACCGACCTCAAGACCCTGACCCTGGTCCTCGCCCTGCGCGCCCGCCGGCCCGAGCTGTTCGCGGGCTGATCTAGACCGCTTCGCCGATGACCCCGGCCTCGTCCTGCGCCTGCAGCACGTCGGGGCGGGGCATCGAGATGATATTGTAGCCGGAATCGACGAAGTGGATCTCGCCGGTGACGCCCCCGGACAGGTCCGAGAGCAGGTACATCGCCGAGCCGCCGACCTCCTCCTGGGTCACCGTCCGGCGCAAGGGGGCGTGCGCCTTCTGGTGATTGAACATCAGGCGCGCGTCGGCGATGCCAGCCCCGGCCAGGGTCCGCATCGGGCCCGCCGAGAGGGCGTTGACCCGGATGCCGTCCGGGCCGAGGTCGCCGGCGAGGTAGCGCACGGAGGCCTCGAGGGCCGCCTTGGCGACGCCCATGACGTTGTAGTTCGGCATGATCCGGGTCGAGCCGCCATAGGTCAGCGTCAGGAGCGACCCGCCGCGGGGCATCCGCTTGGCCGCGCGCTGCGCGATCTCGGTGAAGGAGAAGCACGAGATCGTCATGGTCCGCGAGAAATTCTCGCGGGTGGTGACATCCACGTAGCGGCCCTTGAGCTGGCCCTTGTCGGAGAAGCCGATGGCGTGGACGACGAAGTCGAGGCCTTCGGGGAAACGTGCGTCCAGGGCGGTGAACAGCGCGTCCACGCTGGCGATATCCTCGACATCGCAGGGCAGGACGATATCCGAGCCGACCGAGGCCGCCAGCGGCGTCACCCGGCGTCCCAGCGCGTCGCCCTGGTAGGTGAAGGCCAGCTCGGCCCCGTGGCGGTGCAGGACCTTGGCGATACCCCAGGCGATCGAGTGATCGTTGGCGACCCCCATGATGAGGCCGCGCTTTCCCGCCATCAAACCCGTCATGCACGTCCCCCGGTCGCGGATCCTCGGGTCCCTCGGACCCGTCATCGTTGGCTGGAGGCTTAGCGCGGGGGTCGTGGCCCTGTCCAATCCGGCCGGAGCCCGAAGGCGCTTGGCGGTGTGAAAGCGCTTGGCACGGTCAAGGCGCTTGGCAGGGTGAGAGCGCCGAGCCCAAACGCAAAGGCCCCGTCCGGGCCTGAGCCGGGACGGGGCCTTTGCCTGCAGCCGAGGCGACGCGGACGCTAGAAGTAGCCGTCGGTGTCGCAATTGGCGCGGTCGATCATGACCTGCTTGATGTAGACGGCCGTGGACCCGGCAAGGGCGAGGCCGCCGACGGTTCCCAGGGTGAACCACAACATGGCTGTGCCTTCCAGCAATCCATAGAAACAATGAACGGCGGAAGGTCTCTCCAGTTCCTTAACGGGGCGGGCCAGGGGTTAAGCCTGACCCGGTTCCGTCGCCCTCAGGCGTCCACGTGCTTGAGAACCAGCGTGGCGTTGGTGCCGCCGAACCCGAAGGAGTTGGAGAGGACGTGCCCGAGCTTGGCCCCGTCCCGACGCTGGCGCAGGATCGGCATGTCGGCGAAGGCCGGGTCGATCTCGTCGATATGGGCGCTCTCGCAGATGAAGTCGTTGTTCATCATCAGCAGGGAGTAGATCGCCTCCTGCACGCCCGTCGCCCCGAGGGAGTGACCGGTGAGGGACTTGGTGGCGGCGATGGGCGGACAGGCGTCGCCGCGCCCGAAGACCTCGCGAATCGCCTCGATCTCCTTGTCGTCGCCCACCGGCGTCGAGGTGGCGTGCGGATTGATGTAGTCGATCCTGGCGCCCTTCAGGCCCTCGATCGCCTGGCGCATGCAGCGGACCGCACCCTCGCCGGAGGGGGCCACCATGTCGTGCCCGTCCGAGGTGGCGCCGTAGCCGGCGATCTCGCCGTAGATCGTCGCGCCGCGGGCCTTGGCGTGCGCGTATTCCTCGAGCACCAGGACGCCGGCGCCGCCGGCGATGACGAAGCCGTCGCGGTTGGCGTCGTAGGCGCGGGACGCCCGGGCCGGCGTGTCGTTGTACTTCGAGGACATGGCGCCCATCGCATCGAACAGCACCGAGAGGGTCCAGTCGAGGTCCTCGCAGCCGCCCGCGAAGATGATGTCCTGGCGCCCGCCCTGGATGACCTCGGCGGCATTGCCGATGCAGTGGTTGGACGTGGCGCAGGCCGAGGAGATCGAGTAGTTCACGCCCTTGATCTTGAACCACGTCGCCAGGGTCGCCGAGGCGGTAGAGGACATGGCCTTAGGCACGGCAAAGGGACCGACCCGCTTGGGACCCTTGTCGATCGCGATGGCGGCGGATTCGACGATGACCTTCGTGGACGGTCCGCCCGAGCCCATGATGATGCCGGTCCGGTCGTTGGAGACGTCGCCCGCCTCCAGCCCGGCATTCCGGATCGCCTGGTCCATGGCGACGTGGTTCCAGGCGGTGCCGCCGCCGTGGAAGCGCATGGCGCGCCGGTCGACGACGCCCTCCGGGTCGAGGGTGGGACGGCCCTCGACCTGGCTGCGGAAGCCGTGCTCCGCGTAGGAGGCCGAATGCCCGATGCCGGACTTGGCCTCCCGCAGGGACGCGAGGACTTCCTCGGTGTTGTTGCCGATGGATGAGACGATGCCCATCCCGGTGATCACGACACGCCGCATGGACACGATGCTCTCCGCCGCCGGGGCTTGCTCTTCACGGTGCTTGTTCTCGAGACGGCACCTTCGCGTGGGTCTCACGTAGGACGCGGACGTCCCGATCTCAACTGCGCCGGACTTGCCGGCGGCCTCGGCCTCAGCCGCCGGCGGCCTCGCCCTGGGCCTGGAACAGCGCGACGCGCAGGTCCTTGGCCTCGTAGATCCGGGTGCCGTCCGCCTCCAGCCAGCCGTCGGCGATGCCGAGCACCAGCTTGCCGAGGCGCACCCGCTTGATGTCGATGCCGTAGACGACCTTGGTCACCGTCGGCAGGACCTGGTCGGTGAACTTGACCTCGCCGACGCCGAGCGCCCGGCCGCGGCCGGGGGCGCCGAGCCAGCCGAGGTGGAAGCCGACGAGCTGCCAGAGGGCGTCGAGGCCGAGGCAGCCGGGCATCACCGGGTCGTTCTTGAAGTGGCAGCCGAAGAACCAGAGGTCCGGCCGGATGTCGAACTCGGCGAGCACGTGGCCCTTGCCGTGGGCGCCGCCCTCGGAGCCGATCGAGACGATGCGGTCGAACATCAGCATCGGCGGCAGCGGCAGCTGCGCGTTTCCGGCGCCGAACAGCTCGCCACGGCCGCAGGCGAGCAGTTCCTCGTAGGAATAGTGCGAGGCCCGCTGGGGCGCGGCGGTCGCCGGAGCGGTGCCCGACGGAGCGTTCGGATCGGAAGCAGAAGACATGATGAGCGGATCGGTCCTCAGGAATGGGTCCGGGGCGCGGGGCCCCTCGGCGTCGCGCCGCCGTCGCCGGCGTGGAATCGGCACGGGCCGATCCGGCCGACGCTGCGGCGTGAAATCGGCGCTTCGTTAACACAGGGCTTGTGCGCCTCAAAGCTGCCCACCCGTTCCCAGCGTCCCAATCCGCCGCCGCCACCCCGGTGCGCGACCTGCCGGGCGGGTCCGCCATGCGGGCGGGGGACCAGCCCCGCGTGCAGCTCGGGTTGCGATGCGACGGCGGGTTCCGTATACGTATCCGCTGAGTTTCTCGTTTTCCGCGTGGGATGTTTGTACGCCCGATGTCGAACCTTCTGCCCCTGCAGGCCGTGCTGAACGCACGGGCCTCCGTTCCCGGCGGCGACACGGCCGCCGGCCGTCGCGGTTGCCCGCTGTCGGACCTGCGCGACCGCCTGCGCCGGGCGGGCCTGCGCCCGACCCGCCAGCGCCTGTCCCTGGGCTGGCTGCTGTTCGGCCGCGGCGATCGCCACCTCACGGCGGAAATGCTCTACGACGAGGCGATGCGCGCCAAGGTGCCGGTGTCCCTGGCCACCGTGTACAACACCCTGCACCAGTTCACCGAGGCCGGCCTCCTGCGCCAGCTCGCCCTCGACGGTTCGAAGGCCTACTTCGACACCAACCCGAGCGAGCACCACCACTTCTTCCTCGAGGACGAGGGCCAGGTGCTGGACATGCCCGATTGCGGGATCACCGTGGATTCCCTGCCCGATGCCCCCGAGGGCATGGAGATCGCCGGCGTCGAGGTGATCGTCCGCCTGCGCCGCCGCGGCCCGGTGGCCCGCAAGGCCTGACCGTCCGCCGCGTCCGCACGCGCCGTCATCGAGGCCCGGGCAACCGGGCCTTTTTCGTTGGCGCGGTGCCCTGACGCGCCGCGCAACGATGGCCCGCCTCGCGGGGTTGTCGCCGGCACGCCGTTCTTCCATTCCATCGAAACCGGACCCGTATGGCCCCCACCCGCATCGTCTGCGTCCGCCACGGCGAATCGACCTTCAACGCCGCCCACCGCCTGACCGGCCAGGACCCCGGCCACGTCGATGCCCGGCTGACCGAGCGGGGCCAGGGACAGGTCCGTGCGGCCCGGGCGGCCCTGCACGACATCCCCTTCGACCTCGTCGTGACCTCGCCCCTGACCCGGGCGATCCAGACCACCAAGGGCATCTTCGGCGACCATCCGAGCCGCCCGCGCATCCTGGTCGAGGTCCTGCACCGGGAGTGCCAGGAGAGCAGCTGCGATGTCGGCCGCGCCGCCTCGGTGCTGGCCGCCGAGTTCCCGGACGTCGCCGTCGACCACCTGCCGGAGATCTGGTGGCATGCCGAGGGCGAGCCCGACGCCCGCGGCGTCCATATCGAGCCGCGCCCCCTCTTCGATGCCCGCGTCCTCGGTTTCCGCGACTGGCTCGCGGCCCGGCCCGAGCGCAGCATCGCGGTGGTCGGCCACGGCACCTTCTTCTATCACCTGACAAGCGTCTGGCTCGACAACTGCCAGACCGTGACCTTCGACCCGATGGCGGCGCCCGTTCCAGTCTGAGCCGGGCTCTGGAGTTTGTCGGGGATCACTGGGAACCGGGTATCCCGAAACGACAAACCTCAAGACAGGACCTGAGCGTCTGTCGGGCTCAAGATGAGCCTGACAGACCCTAGACCGACCCCGACCGCGCGGCGTCCAGGCGCCGCTGCACCAGCGCCCGCTCGAGGGGCGCTGCCCGGCGCCCGATCTCCAGCGCCTCGTCGAGGATCGTCACCGCGCTCGCCCAGGTTTCCGTCACGAAGGGCGCGGCGCCCTCCGCGACCTCGGCCGCACAGCGCGCATCCGCGAAGGCCTTCCCGGCGGCGGTGGCGGCCCGGGCGACCGCCGCGGCTCGGGCGCCCTGCGCCCACGCTCCCCGCTGCGAGGCTTCCTGCGCTTGCGCACCGCCCTGCCAGGCGGCGGCCCGAGCGACGGCCTGGGCCCGCTCCGCATCCCCGGCCCCGTCGCAGGCGGCGGCGAGGGTAGGCAGGCCCGCCAGATCGAGGAGCGGCGGCAGAATTCGCCGGACGCTCGCCAGGGCGAGGAAGGCGACGCGCTCGGCTTCCACGGCCGGGGTGTCGGCCGAGCCGGAGAGGCGCAGCACGAAGGCCATCAGGCGCGGCCGCTCGGGATCGGGCATGCCGTCGTTCAGGCCGAGGGCGTAGGCGGCGAGCGGCGGCGAGAAGCAGGGTGGGCAATCGGCCGAGGCGCGGATCGCCCGGTAGGGCAGGCCGGCGGCCACGATCGCCGCCTCGTTGATGCAGGTGCCCCCATCCGGGCCGGGGAAGTCGTGCGAGCCGGCGAGCAGCCGCCAGTTCAGGATATGCTCGAAGCCTGCCGCCATGCCCGCGCTCTCTCCGTCTTCCCAGTGCGAGAGTGCCACGGCCTCGCGGGGTTGGCGAGGGAAGGCCTGCGCGGGAAGGTCTGCTGAGGGGCTCAGCCGCCGAGGTCGGCCGCGAGCCCGGCCAGCATGGCGAGGCCGAGCACCAGCACGAAGGCACCGGCGAGGAGTTCGAGCCCGCCGACCGCGAGCGTCCCGGCCTGTCCGCGTCCGCCCGCCAGGCGCAGGGCGAAGGCCTTGGCGAAGACCGCGAGGCTGGCCAGCGTGCCGGTGGTCAGCGCGGTGCCGAGGGCCATGGCCAGGGTCGCGGCGATGCCGGCGGCCAACAGGCCCTGCGAGGCGGAGAAGACCAGGATCAGCACCGCCCCGGCGCAGGGGCGCGTGCCCGCGGCCAGCACGACGCCGGCGCGCTCGCGCCACGACTCGAGCCGGGCCAGGGCCGCGGCATCGTTCAGGTGGACGTGGCCGCAGCCGGGGGCGCAGGCCGGATCGGTGCGCCCTGTCAAGCGCCCTGCCAAGCGGCCGGCCTTGCGCCAGGTCACGCTGAGGCCGAGGAGCGCCACGAGGGCGAAGCTCACCGTCTCGATCACCGTGCCGGCGCGGGTCATGCCCGCGGCGGTGGCGCCGAGCACCAGGGTCCCGACGCCTACGAGGGCGATGGCGACCAGGGCCTGGAGCAGCGCGGCGGCGAAGCTGAGGCTGAAGCCGCGGGTGAGGGCCCGCTCGCCGGCGACGATGTAGCCGGCGATCACCGCCTTGCCGTGGCCCGGCCCGGCGGCGTGGAAGACGCCGTAGGCGAAGCCGAGGAGCATCATCGGGCCCCAGGCGCCCCCCGCCTTCAGGGATTGCACCGCGGTCTGGAGGCTGCGGGAGAAGCTCGCCTGCAGGGCGAGGATCCGGCCCCCGAGGCCGGTGGCGGACGGGGCGGCCTCGCGGAACCCGATCCCGAAGGGCGAGCGCGGCGGCGGCGCGGTCACGCTCGGGCTCACCAGCCAGGCGAGGCCGGCGACGATCAGGGTCGCAAGGGCGACGGCCACCAGGACGAGGAGGACTTGCCGGGCGAGGCGGGACCGCCCATCCGGGCGGGCGGCGTCGAGGGCGCTGCCTACGGACACGCGACGATGATCCGGTTGGCGAACTGGAGGCCGTAGTTCGAGGCCGAGGTCAGCGCCTCGAAGAACGCCTCCGACATGCCAGGCTTGGTCTCGCCGGGCTTGGTCTCGCCGGGCTTGGTCTCGCCCGTCTTGGCGTCGGGCGTCTCGGTCTTGGGGCGGGTGAGGGTGGCGGCGCAGCCGGCCGGGGCTCCGGCGAGGCGGGCGGCATCCGCACCCTCCGCGAGGCTGAAGGCGACGAAGAAGGTCGGGTCGTAGACCTCCAGGGCCGTCACGCCGCGGCCCTGCGCCACCGGCGACTTCAAGGGCAGGAGGAAGCTCAGGGTCAGCTTGTCGCCCTCCATCGCCATGCGGGGCTCGACGGGATCGGTGAAGGCCTGCTCCTTGCCGCCGACCTTCATCTTCGTGAAGTAGGCGAATTCGGCGAGGTTGGCGGTGTTCTCGGCGGCGAGACCCGCGAGCTCGTCCGGCGTCAGCTTGCCGTCGTTGTTCTTGTCCAGCCCCTGGGTCACGAAGGCCGAGTACGAGGCATCGAAGGTCCAGGCGTGGCGGACACCGGTCACGCGGCCGCCCTCGCCATAGGCGATCTCGGCCTTGGTGGTCACCCAGACGTGGGGATGCGCCTGTGCGGGGAGCGCGGACAGGGCGGCCACGAGGGCGGCTCCGGCCAGGGCGGCGATGCGGGGAAGCGAGGCGATCGGCATGGCACGGGACGCTCGCGAGTCAGGGTAAAGACTTCGTAAAGCTGCGCCGGCTGCGGGATCCGTCGCCAGGGGCCTGTCTCGTGCCGCACTGGGGCGAAAGCGAGGCGTCGGCGCGGGCGCCGCGCACCCCGATCCTTAGAGGCCGCGTGGCGGAGGCGGGCGGGATCGACGTCGACGGCCGGCGCGGCTTCTCGCCGGCTTGGCTCAGTCCCGCCGGGTCAGGGCAGCGATCTCCGCCCGCTCCTCGGCGCTGAGGCTCGCGGCAGCCGCGGCGGGGCGGCGGCGGGACAGGCGCCAGAGGCCGAACAGGCCCAGACCGATCACCGCGACCGGGGTCAGCCACAGGAGCAGGGTGTGCAGGGCGAAGACGGGGCGCAGGAGCACGTACTCGCCGTAGCGCCCGACCACGTAGGCCTGCACCTGCCGGTCGTCATCGCCGGCGGTCAGGCGCTCGCGCACGATGAGGCGCAGGTCCCGGGCGAGGGGCGCGTCGGAATCGTCGATGGACTGGTTCTGGCAGACGAGACAGCGCAGGCCGGACGAGATGTCCCGCGCCCGCGCTTCCAGGACCGGGTCCTTCAGCACCTCGTCCGGCTGCACCGCCTGGGCGCTGCCGGCGCCGGCCAGCATCAGCCCGAGCGCCAGGGCGAGGCGCGGGAGGCGCGCGACCCGGCTCATTCGGCGGGGGCCATGCCGGGCGGGACGGGCTTGGCCCGTGCCCGCGCCGGGGCGCCGACGCGCATGCGCCGGTCGGTGAGGGAGATCGCGCCGCCGAGGGCCATCACCACGGCGCCGAGCCAGATCAGCAGCACGAGGGGCTTGTAGTAGAGCCGCAGCCCGATGGCGCCTTCCGGGAGGACTTCGCCGAGGCTGGCATAGACCTGGCTCGCGCCGATGGTCAGCAGGCCGGATTCCGTCACCGTCATCTTCCGGCTCGGATAGAACCGCTTGCCGGTCTCCACCGTGCCGACGAAGTCGCCGCCGGCGTTGCGGATGGTCAGGAAGGCCGTGGTCTCGGCGTAGTTCTCCCCGGTGCGCGGGCCGACCCGGTCGAGGGTCGCCACGTAGGGGCCGGAGGCGAGGGACTCGCCGGGCTTTAGGGTCTTCAGCCCCTCCGTCGCCCAGCCCTGGGCGGCGATGCCCAGGACCACGACGCCGACGCCCGCATGGGCCATCGCCGTGCCCCAGGCGGAGCGCGGCAGGCCGGCGGCGCGGCGCCAGATCGCGGCACCCCGGGCGCGGTTGTTGCCGTAGCCGCGGGCGCGGGACACGATCTCCATGGCGGAGCCGATGACGAGGTAGGCGCCGAGGCCGATGCCCACGGGGGCCATCATCGGGCCGCCCCAGGTCAGGGCCGTCACGGCGAGGCCGACCACCAGCGCGGCGGCCAGGGCGGCGAACAGGCGCTGGGTCGCCGCGTGCACGTCGCCGCGCTTCCAGGCCAGGGTCTGGCCGAAGGGCACGATGAGCAGCAGCGGAATCGCCAGCGGCACGAAGGTGTAGTTGAAGAAGGGCGGGCCGACCGAGATCTTCTCGGCGGTCAGCATCTCCAGCAGCAGCGGGTAGAGGGTGCCGACGAAGACGGTGGCGCAGCCGGCGGCCAGGAACAGGTTGTTCATCACCAGCGCGCCCTCGCGGGAGATCGGCGCGAAGATGCCGCCCTGGCGCAGCATCGGCGCCCGCCAGGCGAACAGGGTGAGCGAGCCACCGATGAACAGGATCAGGATCGCCAGGATGAAGACGCCGCGGGTCGGGTCGGTGGCGAAGGTATGGACCGAGGTCAGCACGCCCGAGCGCACGATGAAGGTGCCGAGCAGCGAGAGCGAGAAGGTGAGGATGGCCAGCAGCACCGTCCAGACCTTGAGGGCGTCGCGCTTCTCCATCACCACGGTGGAGTGCAGGAGAGCGGTGCCGGCGAGCCAGGGCATCAGCGAGGCGTTCTCGACCGGATCCCAGAACCACCAGCCGCCCCAGCCGAGCTCGTAATAGGCCCAGTACGAGCCCATCGCGATGCCGAGCGTCAGGAAGCTCCAGGCGATCAGGGTCCAGGGCCGCACGGCCCGGGCCCAGACCGCGTCGATGCGGCCGTCGATCAGCGCCGCGATGGCGAAGGCGAAGGTGATCGAGAAGCCGACATAGCCGACGTAGAGGAGCGGCGGGTGCACCGCGAGGCCAAAATCCTGGAGCAGCGGGTTGAGGTCGTTGCCCTCCGCCGGGGCCGGGCTCACCCGGGTGAACGGATTCGAGGTCGTGATGATGAACAGCACGAACACGAAGGTGATCAGGCCCTGCACCGCCAGGGTGTTCGCCCGCAGGGTCGGCGGCACGGACTCGCGCGACACCGCCACCAGGGCCCCGAACAGGGCGAGGATGAGGACCCAGAGCAGCATCGAGCCCTCGTGGTTCCCCCACACGCCGGAGATCTTGTAGAGGAAGGGCTTCGCCGTGTGGGAGTTCTCGATCACGTTGAGGACCGAGAAGTCCGACGTGACGTGGGCGTAGGTCAGCGCCCCGAACGCGAACAGGATGCAGGCGAAGGCGCCGAGGGCGGCGGGCGTCGCCACGGCCCGCAGGGCCTGGTCGCCCGAACGGGCAGCCCAGACCGGCATGACCGCCTGGACCAGGGAGAGGGCGAGCGCCAGGGCGAGCGCGAAATGGCCGACCTCGATCAGCAAGGCGGGGTGTCCTTCCAAGGGAGGATGTGCCGCGGGACGCGGGGCCGGAGGGAAACCGGCCGGGGCACGCGCGGCATCATCGCTCGCTGCGCTGACCGAGGGTCTTGTCGCCGGCGGCCGTTTTGGTCTCGGGGGCGGCCGCGGCGGGCTTGTCGACCATGCCCTTGCCCTCCTGCCACCGGCCCTGCGCCTTGAGGGCGTCGGCGACCTCGCGCGGCATGTAGGATTCGTCGTGCTTGGCCAGAACCGTGTCGGCCCGGAAGATTCCGCCCGGCAGCAGGGTGCCCTCGGCGACCACGCCCTGGCCCTCGCGGAACAGGTCGGGCAGCAGGCCGCGGTACTGAACCGCGATGGTGGCGTTGGTGTCGGTCACCGCGAAGTCGACGGTCTGGTCCGGGCCACGCTGGAGCGAGCCGTCCTTCACCAGGCCGCCGAGGCGGAAGCGCGTGCCCGGGGCCACGGTCTGCGCGGCCACCTCGGTGGGCGAACGGAAGAACACGATCGACCCGCTCATGGCCGACAGGATCAGGCCGAGCGCCAGCGCCAGCACGGCGCCGCAGGCGGCGATCAGGATCAGGCGGCGGCTCTTGCGGGTCACGTGGGCAGGGTCCCGGTTGATGGCTCGGACGATGGGGCGGGGCGCGTCCCGCGCCGGACCTCCGGGCGGGGTTTCTTGCAGCCTCCGGTGTCGGCCGGGGCGCCACCCGGGTCAAGGGCCGGGGCCGGGACCGATTGTCAGGGGCTAGGGTCTTGCCGCCGCATTGCCCGGCTTCGCGCTGGGCTGGAGGCTGAGCTCGCGCGACAATTCGCCGAGGCGCTCCATCGCCCCCGCGTCGGGGCTCAAGGCCATGCGGGCCCGATCGAGGGCCTGCAGGGCACGCTCGCGTTCGCCGAGCACGCTGTAGGAGCGGATGAGGCGCAGCCAGTCGTCGACGCTGCCGCCCTTGGCGGCCAGGCGGCGATCGAGACCCGCGACCATGCCGCGGATGGCGGCGTCGCGCTCGGCCGCCGGCATCGCCTTCACGGCCGCGACGGCGGCCTCCGTGCCGGCTCGGGCGGCCTCGTCGGAGGCGGTCCCGGTCTGCGTGGAAGAGGCGGACGGCGCGGGCGTGGCCGCGGCCGGATCCGTGGAAGCCCCGGCCAGACCGGCTTCGGCGGCGATCGCGTCGAGGCGGGTCTTCGCCTCGGGATCGTCGCCGAGCGCCTTGCGCGCCCGCTCCAGGGCGTCCTTCGCCTTGTCGCGTTCCTGAAGCACCCCGTAGGAGCGCACCAGGCGCAGCCAGTCTTCCAGGCTTCCGCCCCGGTCGGCCAGGCGCTTGTCGAGGCTGTCGACCATGGCCCGGATGGCCCCGTCGCGGCTCGCCGGGGGCAGGGCCTGGAGGGCGGCCGCGGCGCCGGGCTCGGGCGCCTTCGTCTGGCCGGGCGCGGCCTCGCCCTTCAGGCGCGCCAGGTTCTCGCGCACCAGGGGCAGCCAGGGCGCGTCGGCCGGCGCCGCATCGGCCATGGCCTGGAGACGCTGGACCGCCTGGGGAATGTCGCCGTCGAGCTCGGCCGCCCGCGCCAGGTAGAATTTCGGCTTGGCGACCTGCCCGTCGATCTCGACCGCGCGCTGGAAGATGGCCTTGGCCTGGGGCGTGACGGCACCGTTGGCCGACGCCACCAGGGCCTCGCCCCAGTCGGACAGGCGCTGCGCGCTCTCGCCGAGGATGCGGGTAGCGGCCTCGTAGGCATGGGCGGCGTCGTCGAAGCGACCCATGCGCATGTAGACGGGGGCGAGCACGGACCAGCCACGACCGTCGCTGGGGTCGGCCGCGAGCCGCGCCTCGATCTGGCCGATGGCCTTGAGCAGGTCCTGGTCGCCGTTCTGGGCCGCCGCGCGCTCGGCCTGGCCCTGGGAGGGCATGTGGGGCGATCCGTAGAGGCCGTAGGCGATGAGCGCGACCAGGGGGATCGTCGAGAGCGCGAAGGCCGAGGCTGCCCGGCGCTGGCGCAGGGCCGGCTCGGCGATGTCCTGGGCGGCCGGGACGCCGGCGCGGTTGGCACGCAGAAGCCGCCGGGCCGCCTCGGTGCGCGCGGCCTCCGCCTCCGGGGCCGCGATCAGGCCGCGGGCCTCGTCCCGCTCGATCTCGCGCAGCTGGTCCTCGTAGAAGCCCGTCTCGGTGGCGAGGCCACCGCCCTCCGGCGGAGCGGCGGGATTGGCCCGGCGCGACATCGGCCAGAGCAGGGCGAACACCGCCGCGCCGGTCATGAACGCCAGTATGAACCAAAGTGCCGTCATCACGCCCCGAACGCTGCCCCGCTTGCATGTAGACGCGGGCTCCCGCCGGCACGATGCGAGCCTCGGGCGACACGGTGTCACGCGCAGCACTTCGGGGGGAGGGCGCAACCCTAGAGCATGACGGCGGGCGGGGAAACCGGGCGCCGCGATCCCGGCCGGCGATCGGCCGCCCTCATGCCGGCGCGCGACCGTCGGCGGGCCCGCGGGCTCAGTGCGGGGCTACGCCGGCCGGTGCATCGCCCGGCACCTCGATCACCGCCCGCAGGCCGCCCAGCGTCGCCTCCTCCAGGCGGAAGCGGCCGCGATAGAGCGCCGCGAGGTCGGCCACGATGGAGAGGCCGAGGCCGGAGCCGGGCTTGGTCTCGTCGAGGCGGCGGCCGCGGCCGAGCACGTCCGCCCGGTCCTCCGGGGCGAGGCCCGGTCCGTCATCCTCGATCGCCACGAGAAGGTGGGGATAATCGTTCTTGCCCACCGCCTCGGCGCGGATCGCCACGCGGCCGTGGGCCCATTTCGAGGCGTTGTCGACGAGGTTGCCGATCATCTCCTCGAAATCCTGGCGCTCGCCCCGGAACCGCAGGCCGGCGGGCACGTGGACCTCGTAGGCGATGTCCTTGTCGCGGTAGATCTTGCCGAAGGTGCGCACGAGGCCGGCGAGCGCCGGCTCGACCTCCGTCGAGGTGCCGAGGGTGCCGGCGAGCGCCGCGGCCCGGGCGCGGTCGAGGTGGTAGTTCACCTGGTCGCGCATCACTGCGGCCTGCTCGCGGATCTTGGCGGCGAGCTCCCCGGGCGCATCGGCGGCGCCGACCTCGTTGACGATGATCGAGAGCGGCGTCTTCAGGGCATGCGCGAGGTTTCCGACCTGGGTCCGCGCCCGCTCCAGGATCTCCCGGTTGGTCTCGATCAGCAGGTTCACCTCGCCCGCCAGGGGGGCGATGTCGCGCGGATACTCGCCGGTGATGCGGTCCGATTCACCCCGCCGGATGGCGCCGAGCGCCGTGCGCAGCTTGGCGAGCGGCGCGAGGCCGAAGCGGATCTGCAGCAGGGTCGTCAGGGCGAGCGACAGGCCGAGGAGCCCGAAGGTGACCATCAGCGAGAAGCGGAAGCGGTCGACGTCGTTCTCGATCTCGTCGGCGGGGCCGGCGACCCGCACGGTGTAGCGGCCCTCCTCGCCGAGATCGACGTCGCGCTCGATGATGCGCAGGCGGCGCTCGTCCTGGGCCCGGCCATAGCCCTGGCGGATCTGGCCGATGCCCGCTTTGGTGTCGGGGGTGCCGGCCGCCTTCAGGGGCACGCCCACCAGGGAGCGCGAGGTGCGCAGGTCGCGCGGCTTCGCGTCGGGCCGGCCGATCTGCCAGTACCAGCCCGACAGGGGCAGGTCGAAGCGCGGATCGCTCAGGGTGAAGGAGCGGCTCTCCGGGTCGTTGGGCGAGACGAGGTCGGTGGCGAGGTTGTTGGCGTAGACCAGCAGGCGGCTGTCGAAGGCCCGCTCGGTGTTCTCGCGGTACAGGGTCGTGAGGATCCAGGCGGCGATCAGCAGGATCGCCGAGCTCGCCAGCAAGGCCGAGGTGGCGAGGCGCACCGCGATCGAGCGGCGGCGCATCGGGAGCCAGGAGGGGGAGGGGATCATGCGGCGTCCGTCGTCGATCTGTGATCTTTGCGCAATGCCCCCGGTCGCGCGACGGATCGATGGAGACAGGGTGGCGACGTTCCGTACACGTCGGGGGCCGTCTCGCGTGTGCGGATGCCGACGCGCCTGGCGAATGCGTTGCGCCAGACGTCTCGAAAGGCGCTTTGCGAGGGGCTTTTCAAGAGGTTGCGCAAAGGGCTTTGCAAGGGGCTTCGCAAGAGACTTTGCAAGAGACTTCGCAAGCCGGCTCGGATGGCCGTCCGTGATCCCAGGATCGCAGAATGCGCGGAGAGGGGCGAAGACTCGACCATGGCACTCCACATCCGCGCCCCCGAAGCCGATCGGCTCGTGCGCATGCGCGCCGAGCGAAAGGGCACTGCTCTCACTGACGCCCTCAAGCTTGCCGTCGGCAACCCATTGCGACGCGATGCCGAGACGCTCAGCCTGCGTGAGCGGATTCGGCCGATACAGGAGCGTATCGCTTCCTATCCACCGACCGGCCTCGAAGCCGACAAGGCTGTCTACGACGAAATCAGCGGTGATGCCTGATGTTTGTCGACGCGTCGGCCCTGGTGGCGATCCCCCCAAGCGGCAGGCAGGCGATCGCGGCCTCCGCCCGGTATGGCAAGGGAACGGGGCACCCGGCCCAACCCAACATGGGCGATTGCTTCGCCGACGCGATGGCCGAGATCCATACCGCCCTCTTGCACTTCAACGGCGACGGCTTCGCGCGGACCGACCTTGCCGGAGCCTGCTGAGATCACACCCGCGGCGCGGGCTGGTTGGGATCGACGAGGTAGCCGAGGCCCCGCACGGTCTGGATCAGATCGACGGCGAGCTTCTTGCGCAGGCGGCCGACGAAGACCTCGATGGTGTTGGAATCGCGGTCGAAATCCTGGTCGTAGAGGTGTTCCGTCAGCTCGGCCCGCGAGACCACCCGGCCGGTATGGTGCATCAGGTAGGAGAGCAGCCGGTACTCGTGGCTGGTCAGCTTGACCGGGTTGCCATCCACGAAGACGCGGCCGGAGCGGGTGTCGAGCACCACGGGCCCGCAGGCGATCTGGCTGGTGGCGTGCCCGGCCGCGCGCCGCAGCAGGGCGCGCACGCGGGCCATCAACTCCTCCATGTGGAAGGGCTTGGTGACGTAGTCGTCGGCCCCCGCATCGAAGCCGTCGACCTTGTCCGACCAGCGGTCCCGGGCGGTGAGGATGATGACCGGGGTCTTGATGCCGGCCCGGCGCCACTTCTGCAGCACGCTGACGCCGTCGGTCTTGGGCAGGCCCATGTCGAGGATGATCGCGTCGTAGGGCTCGTTCTCGCCGAGATAGCCGCCCTCCTCGCCGTCGAAGGCCTTGTCGGCGACGTAGCCGGCCTCCTCGAGGGCGTTCACCACCTGCCGGTTGATGTCCCGGTCATCCTCCACGACGAGCAACCGCACGGTCCCGAACTCCTACGATGATGGCCTGGACCCGCGGGTCGGCGCGGCCCGCACGTTAGACGTCTCCGCGCCGGCGCGAAACGGCTTCCGGTCGAAAGCCCTTCACGGACCGCTGACCTGCCCGGTGGTGGCGTCGACGACGACGTGGACGAACTGGCCGTCCCGGCGCAGGGCGGTGAGCAGGTAGACGAGGGTCTCGTCGTTCCGGCACAGGCGCGCCCGCTGGATCTCGGCCCGGGGGATCACCTGGCGGGCGGCGCGGATGGCCGCCACCGGGGCGATCACCCGCTTGTCCGCCACCGCCTCGCGCAGGTCCGCCGGGCTGAGGCAGGTCTCGCTGCGCGGGATGGCGGCCAGCGGCGCGACGATCGCCCCGGTCCCCGCCGTCGTCTCCTCCGCGAACGTGTCGATGGAGCCCGTCGCGAAGCCCGCGACGGTCAGTCCGATCAACACCAGGGCGAGGAGGATGCGCATGGGACGATGTCTAGGGAGGATGCACTGAATGTGCCCTGAATGCGGAGCCAAGCCCAACCTCGGCCATTCGGTTCCCGGCGGTCTCCCGGGGGCGGGCGGGTCAGGCCGGCCCGGGGCCCTGGGCGGCGAGCCGCGCGAGGGTCGCCCGCAGCGTCGCTCCGACCAGGGCCTGGCCGTCGATATGCGCCAGGGCCGCCCGTCGCAGGGCCAGGGACGAGCGGTCGAACCCCGCCCGGGCGGCGTGCAGGCGCAGGGCCGCCACCCGGCGGCGGTCGCGGCGGCGATTCAGCAGGAAGGCGAGGCGGTCCATGGCGTGTCCTCAGGGGCGTGGCCGGGTCTCGGTGAGCCGGCGCAGGATGTCGTCCAGCTTCTCCCGCCCGCGCTCGTCGTTGCGCTCGACGCTGCGGGCGAGTTCGGCGATGACGCGCGCGAGGTCGTCCAGCACCCGGGTCCGGCTCTCCAGGGCGGCCGCCACGGCCGCATGGCTCTGCGAGGCCCGCTCGAGGGCGGTCGCGGTGGCGCCGGTGTCCCCGAGGCGCGCCTCCTGGGCGCGCATCGATTCCCGGTGGAGATGGAAGCAGGCGAGGCCGAGGAGGACGGCGACGATCCATCCCGCGCCTTCCTGTGAGACGAGCAGGTGCGCGGCTTCCAGGGCGATCTTCTGCAAGGCCCCCTCCCTCGTGAGACTCCCCCGCCCGCGAAGGCACCGGTCGGTCAGGCCGGCCGGGGCATCCGCGCCGCCCGGAGCGCGGGCACCAGCGTGTTGGCGACCGTCGCCTCCTCCGCCAGGGGGAGGCTGCGAAACACCTTCTCGCCGAGGCCGTCCACGCCGCCCGCGGCCTGGATCAGCCAGCCCGGCGCCGCGTCGAGGCCGCGCTGCACGGCCCCCGCGATCACCAGCGATCCCACCGGGACCGTCAGCGTGCGGCCCTGCGCCGCCCCCGCCACCGCGTTGACCGCGTAGGCGCCGGCATTGCGCACCAGATGCTCCACCAGACTGGCGGTGATCAGCACCCGCAGGGGACCGGCGATCCGCGCCAGGGCCGCCATCAGGGCGGTGACCGCGAGGGGGACCACCACGCTGCCGATGCCCTGGATGGCCGCCGCGAGGGTATCGCCCCAGGGGACGGTGACGGCGGCGGTCGGCGATGCGGCCGACGCGGCGGAGGGCGCCGCGAGGGCGAGGGCGAGGGCGAGACTCGCGGTGGCGAAGGGGCGGGCGCGCAGGGTGACGGGGACGAATCGAAACATCGCGGACTCCATCGGTGGGGACATCGAAGCGAGGGCGGGGAGACCGGCCCTCAGGGGCCGCCGCGCAGGCGGTTGCGGAGGTTGGCCCACAGGCGAGCCAGGGTGACGGACCGCCCGGGCGCCGGATCGGGGGCCGGGTCGGGGCCGCGGCTCGGTAGCGGCGGGACGCGCGGCACGGTTCGGCGCGGCGCGGGCAGGGGTGGGTGCAGGGACGGGGCAAGAGACGCAGGAAGGAACGGCGCCAGGGGACTTGGCGCGGGAACCGGCGCCGCGTCGCTCCGGCGCGCCCGCGGCAGGGCGCGGTCGTAGGGCGTCACGAACTGGTCGTGCTCGGCGCCGCGCCGCGGGATCAGCGCGGCCGGGCGGTTCCACAGCAGGATCGCCGCGCCGGCGCCGTCGCGGTCGCCGGCCCTCAGGCGCCGGACGACGGTGGAGCGCGCGAAAGCCGACGGGCCGATGTTGAAGCAGAGCGAGACCAGGGCGTCGAAGGCGTGGTCGGGCAAGGCGTCGGGCAAGGGGTCGGGCAAGGCGTCTCGGACGACGTCGTCCACCGCCCGGACGTAGCGGGCGACGTCGCGCCGGAAGAGGGCGTCGCAGGCCGCCTCGCTCAGGCGCAGGCCGGGCGTCACCAGGGGCGGCCCGGCCGCCGCGGTGTGGCCGATGCCGATGGTCCAGATCCCGACGCTGTCGCGATAGGCCGTGAGGCGGCGCCCCTCCCGCGCGATGAGCACGGCTTCGCCGATGGCACTGAGGTTCATGCCCTGTCTCCGGTTGATTGATTGATGACTAGACTTGCGCGATAACTGGCGCGCTACTTGGACAGGCGGTGGGATCGGGAAGCGGACATGCTGCGAAAGCTCATCTCGGCTGCTTTGCGACGCGAGGCCGAGACCGGCGACATTGTCCGGGAACAGCCGACGCAGCCGCCCGATCCGGCCTTCCCGCCCGATCTGGCCTTCCCGCCCATGCGGCCCGTCACGCCGCCCGCCGCCCAGAACGACAACCCGCTGGCCGCCCTGTGCGCGGCGGTCGAGGCCGACCTGCGGGCGGCGGGATACCTGCGCTGACCGCGACCACGCGGATCAGGGACCGGCGGCCGCCTCCAGGGCGGTGAGCCGGGCCTCGAGGCCGCGGGCGAGGAACAGCAGCAGCTGGTCGGTGCGGAAGCCGTAGCGCTCGCCGGCCTCGCGTCCGGGGCACGCCGCCCGCGCCGGGACGGCCGGCGCGATCGTGGTGCCGTCCGCGTCGCGCACGGCCTCCGTGCCCGCGACGGCCTCCTGCGGGGCGACCGCCGGCCATTCATCGCGGCAGACGAAGCCGTAGGCGAAGGGATCGAGACCCTCGGCCTCCAGGATCGCGACGGCGCGCTGGACGGTAAGGCCGACGTGGCGCCGGGCCCCGTCCCCCTTCCGCGCCACGGCGTCATGGAACCGGAAGGTGCCGATCTCCCGGGCCAGGCTGCGGGCGGCGGCGATCTCGGCCTGCGAGAGGGCAGCGACCGGCGTCTTCTCGCGGGCGTCGGAGGTGCTGATCGCCCCGGTTCCGGCGTAGAGCACCGAGGCGCGCAGCGCCGGCGTGCCGAGGCTCCAGCTGTTGTCGGCGGTGTGGGCGATGATGCCCGCGACCCCGAGCCGCGTCGTCGCGGGAGTGCTGGTGCCGAGGCCGAGATTGCCGTCCGGTCCGAAGCGCGCCGCCTCGCGCAAGGCGCCGGCGCGGGTGCCGTCCGCCGGCTTGACGAAGACCGCGAGGCCCCCCGGGAAGCCGCCCGACGTTCCGCCCGTTCCGGCGAGGCCGGCAACAGTCCAGGACAGGCCCCCGCTCGACGCCTGCATCGTCAGGCCGCCGGCCAATCGGCTGCCGTCGGGAGCGGCTGCCGTGGCGAGGTCCTGGGTCAGGCGGAGGGCCGGCGCCCCGAGGAGGGGGGCGGGGAGCGGCCCGGCGAGGTCGACCCGGCCCGTCGCCCGGTCGACCCGCAGCGCCTCCCGGAATTCGCCGGTGTCGGGCGCGACCTTGATCGTGAGATCGTCGTTGCCCGACAGCCCGATCTCGGCCCGTCCCGTGAAGGCGCTCTGGAACAGCAGGGAGAGCACGTTGCCGGGCGCCTCCTTGTTGAGGGTGTAGCGCAGGTCGCCGGTTCCCCCCTCGGCCGTCGTCAGGGCGGTCCAGAGGGCGGTGTTCAGCTTGGCCGCGAAGGGGTTGGCGGCGTCGGCCGTGGTGCCGATGCCGAGGCGGGTCAGGGTCTGGAGCTGCCGGAGGGTGCTGCGGAACCCGACCCATCCGGCCGCCGTGAAGACGTAGAGTTCGTCCGCGTCGAGGATCCAGGCGAGCCAGCCCGGTTTCGGCGCGAGGCCCCGCCAGCGTCCGTCCTGGAACTGGGCGATCTGGCCGGACAGGCCGGTCCAGGCCCCGGTCGGACCGGCGCTGAGAACGAGGTAGCGGTCGCCCTCGGCGGGGCTGGCCGGCGGGGCGCCGAGGTCCTTGTCGCGGCAGGCGAGCTGCACGAGGGCGTCGAGCTGGATCAGGGCCTCGTTGTGGGTGACGTGCTTCTGGGCCTGGCCGGCCGCGATCAGCGGCAGCGCCAAGGTCGGGGTGGTCTCGGGCATCGTCCGGCTCCGGGCTTCTCGGGACTGGGGGGAATCGCGGGATCAGGCGGGCTCCACCGGCACCTGCGCCCGGGTCTCGGGGCCGGGCCCGGCCGCCGCGCCGACCTGCGCCACCGCCACGTCGAGGCGACTCTGGGGTGCGCCGAAATCCGCCGTCTCGTCCGCCGTTGCGTAGAGGAGGTCCGCGCGGTCCGCGGTCAGGGTCCGGAGGGGCCGGCCCTCGGCGGCGTAGAGCGTGACCCGGTAGGCCTCGGGCTCCTCCAGCGGGACCTCGACGGCGTCCCAGGAATCGCCGTCGCGCCGGGCCCGACGGATCCAGGCGAGGCGCACGCCCCCCGGCGCCCGCCGCGCCCGGAGGTGGACGGGGCGCAAGGGGCGGAGGGCGGTGAGGCCCGCCGTGGCGCGCAGCGCGACGGTGGCCGGATCGGCCGGATCGCGCGCCGCCGGGCCGATGCGGTAGCGGAAGGGACGGCCGGCCTCGTCGAGGCGCTCGACCAGGGGCACCACCGCCCCGTCGAGGCGCACGATCAGGCTGCCGGCCGGGGCCGCGCGCCCCGCCTGCGCCTCGCTGCCGGCAAGCCCGCGCAGGAGCCCGGTGAGCCGGTAGGTGTCCGGGCCCACCAGCGTGGCGCCGGCGGCCGCGATCAGCTCGATCGCCCCGTCCCCGGCGCTGCGCACCGCGAACAGGTTGCCGCCCGCCAGGGCCGCCGCCTCGCCGATGGCCTCGAGGTCCCCGGCATGGCGCAGGCGGACCGTGAGGGCCGTGCCCCGGTCGAAGCGCCAGAGCGGGCCGGGCGGCAGCAGCGCCAGGGTCTCGCCGAGGCAGGCGGGGTGGTCGACGAAGGCCTGCGGCACCAGCGGGGCGTCCTCGCCCTCCGCCCGCCAGATCGCCATCGGCCCGGGCCAGGGGTCGGCCGTCACCGCCAGCGCCTGCAGGGCGGTCGGGGTGCCGCGGTCGGCCGGCAGGTCGAGGGCGACGGCGAAGGGCGGCCCGGCCAGGGCCGGCACCGCCCGGCGCGGGCGCGATCCGGCCGGTTCGCCCGCGCGCGGCGCCCGGCCCTGGAGGGGGACGCCCCGCGTCTCGATCGTGCGTCCGCGCGGACTGTCGGCGATGCGCAGGATCCGGTGCGGCAGGCGCTCCCCCGGCAGGACCAGGAGGTCGCCCGGCGCCAGGTCGATCCGGCGCGGGCTCAGGGTGAAGCGCGCGGTGTCGCGGGCCGCGAGGGCGGCGTCGAGGGCGGCCTCCGCCAGGGCTTCGGCACAGGCGCGCCGGGTCACCACGGCGGCCTCCATCCGGGTCTCGCGCCGGCGCCGGCCGGTCGGCCGGGTCGCGGCGGCGCTCGCCCGGCGGTACTCGGCGGTCTCGCCGTCGGTGAAGCCGATCGCCAGGGAGCGCGGCAACTCCGCCTCCTCGGCCCGGACCCGGGCCAGGGGCGCCTCCGCGTCGCGCAGGACCACGAGGTCGTCCGTCGCGAGGGGCAGGGGCACGGCCCGGCGCGGACCGCGCACGATCAGCGTGCCGGCCGCGGCGGAGACGTCGAGGCCGTAGAGCTGCGCCAGGGGCTCCAGGGCCGCCCGGGCCGACATCGGCCGGTCGATGACGTAGCCGTCGAGGGTCGCGTCTGCGGTGATGGCGGCCGGCACGGTGATCCCGAGATCGGCCAGGATCGCGGCGACGAGCCGGTCGAGCTCCAGCCCCTCGATCCGACCGCCGATCCAGTGTCCCACCGGCCAGTTGCCGGCATCGGCCCAAACGGTGTCGAAGTCGGGAAAGGCCGGGTAGGGCCGGGCGTCCCAGCACCAGACGAAGATCCCGTCCGCCGGCACCATCGGCCCGCCATAGACCGGCGAGACCGGGTTGTGGGCGGCCTCGAAGCCGGGCAGGCCGGCGTCGAACCGCCCCAGGATCGCCGCGAGGCCGCGGGCCTGGATCAGGTCGTCGCGGCTGCCGCGCGAGGCGGGCGGGCGTTCTCGGCGGATTTCGGGTCGGGGAAGACGTTGGGGCCGTTGGTGCCCTTGTCCACCGCCGGCACTCCGATCTCGGTGAGCCAGATCGGCTTTCCCCGCGGCACCCAGGCCGTCGCGCCGGTCTCGAGACCATCGTCCCGCTCGACGTGCGGGTTCGCCCACCAGCCCACGAGGTCCTTGGCCCGGAAGATCCAGGGCTTGGCGAAGCGCCCGTCGGTGATCGGGGTGCGGACCTGCGCCGCCCGGTCGGCCTCGCCGGCATAGGACCAGTCGAAGGCCTCGCCGGCCCCGAGCCGGCCCTTGAGGTAGGCCGGGTCGTAGATCGAATCGGCGAGCGCCAGGTCGGCATGGGCGTCCCCGTCGCGCCAGTCGGTCAGGGGCGGGTAGTAGTCGATCCCCACCGCGTCGATGGCCGGGTCCGCGAACAGCGCGTCGAGGGGGAAGCGGACTGTGGCACCGCCGTCGCGCACGTCGGCGCCGTATTCCGTCCAGTCGGCGGCGTAGACGAGCTTGACGTCCGGGCCGAGGCGCTGGCGCAGGGCCGTCGCCAGGCTGCGGAAGCCCTCCACGGCGGGGTAGCGGCCCGCCTCCGCCCGCACCCGGGTGAGGCCGACGAACTCGCTGCCGAGGATGAAGCCCGCGAGCGGATTCCCCGCCGCGGCCCAGGCGGCCGCCAGGGTCGCGTAATGCAGCACGAACGGACGATACTGCGCGAGGAAGGCCGCCACCTGCGCGCCGGCCGCGGCGCTGCCGTCCGGGCTCGCCGGCTGCCCGGGGGCGGGGTCGCAGGTGATGCGCCCGCGCCAGGGATAGGCCGGCTGGCCGGCGGCGGCCGGGTCGCGCGGGTCCGGCCGGGCGTTGCCCGCCGGCACGTCCATCATCACGAAGGGGTAGAGCACCACCGCGAGGCCGCGCCGGTGCAGGTCGGCCACCAGGCGGGTCAGGCCCGCATCCGAGGGCGTCCCGCCATAGGCCGGGCCGCCCCCGGGGCCGGTCGAGACGGGCGCCACCTGGTCGCGGCGCAGGCCCGCCACCGACCAGACGTCGCCGCTCGTCACCTTGGCGGCGTTGTCCACCCGGGGCGCGAGGGTGCAGCGCCCGGCGCGCAGGTCGTCCCCGAACCAGCTCGTCACCACGGAGACGCGGGCCAGCCGCGGGCAGAGCGCCTGGAGCGCGTCGAGGGAGGCGGTCACGTCGGTGCCCGCCTGCAGCTGGAACCGGTTGGCCGGGCGGGTCGTGCCGTAGCCCGCCTCCTCGGTGACGCGCAGCGGGTCGAGGCCGAACTCGGTGGAGCCGGGGATGAGGCAGACCGCCCGGATCATCCCGGCGAGGCCCGCCACGGGGCGCAGCACCTCGAAGGCGAATTGCGGGATCCGGTTGCCGAACGCGGCGAGCGCCAGGCGCTCGAACACCACGTAGGCGAGGCCACGATAGGCGGGCGCGTTCGCCGCTCCCTCCTTGGCGACGATGAGCGGGTCCGGCGCCTGGTCCGCGTCGCCGACATGCAGGCGGAGGGTGACCGTGGTCAGGTCGAGCTCGCGCCCGTCCGCCCAGACCCGCCGGATGCCCGCCACCGGGCCCTCGCACAGGCCGATGGCGAGATCGACGAAGTAGGCGTAGCTCGTCCGCTTGACCTTGCCGCCGCCGATGCCCTTGCCGCCGGCCGCGCTGGCGGCGGCGGTGCTCGCCACCTCCAGGGGCCGGGTCGCCCAGATCAGGGTGCCGCCGATGCGGGCCCGGCCGTAGACCCGCGGGATGGGATCGCCCTCGCCGGAGCTGAGCCCCGCCACGTCGGAGAGGCGCGGCCCCTCGACCGTGCGCCCGCCCGCCAGCCCTCCGAACAGGGCGGCGTCGATGCCGGAGCCCGCCGCCGCCCCGAGGGCGCTGCCGATGATCCCGCCGATCGGCCCCCCCATTGCCGTACCGGCCGCCGCCCCGGCGGTTTGCAGGATCAGCGTGGCCATGGCGGGCTCCGATAACGGGGGGCGAGGACTGAGACGTCGGGGCGATGTCACCCTTGCGGCGATATAGCTTTATGCTATGTTTTAGAGGTGAAACGGATCGCTTACAGCAAGGCGGCTCTGAAGACGCTGAGCCGGATGCCGGCCAACGTCTCGGCGATGATCTGCGCCAAGATCGCCCTGCTGGCGGCCGATCCGGCCACCCAGGCCAACAACGTGAAGGCCCTCAAGGGCGAGCCGGGAGTCTTTCGCCTGCGCGTCGGCGACTGGCGGGTCCTCTATACGGACCAGGGCGAGATCCTCGCCGTGATCCGGGTCGCCCCTCGGGGCAGCGCCTACGAATGACCTTGCCGAATGGGACATTGCCGGCTCGGATTTCCACCCCTGATGGATTCTCACCCATGAACGCCCAGACCATCGTCACCCCGGCCGGCGAGCGCCTGGTCGTTCTGTCGGAGGCCGATTTCCGCGCCCTGAGCGAGGCGGCCGAGGACAATGCCGACCGCCTCGCGGTCGGGGAGTTCCGCCGCCGGCTCGCTGCCGGCGAGGAGGAGTTGCTGCCCTCCGGGATGGTGGACCGCATCCTCGGCGGGGAGAACCGCATCCGCGTCTGGCGCGAGCACCGCGGCCTCACGGCCCGCGCCCTGGCGGAGGCCGCCGGGATCGCCCAGCCCTTCCTGTCGCAGATCGAGACCGGCAAGCGCGAGGGCACCGTGGACACGCTGCGCCGGATTGCCGAGGTCCTGTCCGCCACGATCGACGACCTCGTCGGCTAGGCCCCACCCCCCACGCCCGGGAAGCGGAAGGCGTGGGCGAGGTGGCGGCGCCACCAGGGCGTCAGCGCCACTTCCGTGACGGCGGCGCCGTCATGGGCGTGGATCATCGTGCCCGCGCCGGTGGCGAGGGCGCAGTGCCGGGCCGGCAGGGAGGCGCGGAAGCGGAACAGCAGCACGTCGCCGGCCTGCGGCGGACCCGCGGCGGGCACGAGGTGGCGCCCGGCCGCCTCCGCCAGGGGATCGCGGCCGGGCGGCGCGGATTCCGCCCAGGACGCGGCGTAGGGCGGGGCCGCCTCGGGCTCCGGGCCGAGGGCCTCGCGCCAGACCCCGCGCAGCAGCCCGAGGCAGTCACAGCCGACGCCCTTCAGGGAGGCCTGGTGACGATAGGGCGTGCCGATCCAGGTCCGCGCCAGGGTGACGATCGTCTCGGGGGTCATGGTCTGGGGGGGCATCGTCTCGGATGTCATCGGTTCAACTGTCATGGCGGCCTCACCGGAACAGGCTGCCGCCGTCGAGGCCCGGGCCGGAGCCGGGGGCGGAGCGCAGCACGAAGTCGTTGCCCGGCAGGTGCGGGAAACCCTGGAAATTCGGCACGTTGGCGAACTTCTCGCGGCAGGTGGCGAGGCGCTTGTCGCAGCCGGCCGTGAGACGGAAGCGGTCGCCCGGCGCCACCGGACGCGGCGGGGCCTGCCAGAGCTCCAGGTGGATCGTCCCCGTCGCGCCAGCTTGGTCGCGGATCTCGGCCTCTTGTCCGGCCTGGCCGTCGCCGATCCAGGCGAGGCGCCCCCCGGCGAACCACCCGTGCGCGAAAGACCCCGCCAGGGCGACGGCGAGGCGGCCGGGCTCCGGCACGGCCAGCACCGTGCCGGTGGTGGCGAACCGGGCGTCGGTGCGGTCCACGCGGCAGCGGGCATCGCCGAGGTCGGCCCCGCAGGTGGCGCGGTAGGTCCGGCCGCGCTCGGCGTCGAGCTGGTCCATCAGCCCGCGCAGTTCGGCCACGAAGGCGGTACCGGCCCGGCGCACCTCGCCCACCGTGCCGATCGCCAGGAGCAGGCGCGTCTCGGGCCGGTGCCAGTCGACCAGCCAGGTCTCCACCGCGGCGGCGTCGTAGAGCCCGCCGGCGATGTCGGAATCGGTGAGCCCGACCGCCGAGAGCGCGCCGGCGACCTCGCCGCCGCCGATGGCGAAGCCGAGCTCGGTGCTGGCCTCGGCCGCCTCCAGCCCGGAGCGGGCGGCGTAGGTCAGGCCGCCGAAGCGGAGGTCGCGGTCGTGGTCGGTGAAGCCGAGGCGGGCGCCGTCGCGCCGGGTCAGGGCCCAGCAATGGCAGAGCGTGGTCGCCCCGCCGGCGAGATGCGCGGCGAGGTCGGGGGGCAGGTCGCGCATGGTCCAGGCTCCTCGGCAGGCGGTCCGGCCGGCGGGATTCTCAGGCGCGGGCCGGGTTGACCCGCGGGTCGGCCCGGAGCCGCGCCACCGCGAGATCGATGAAGGCCCGCACCTTGGCGGGCGCCCGCCGCCCCTCGGGGCTCACGACGTGGACCGGCATCGCCGCCGCCTCCGGATCGTCGAGGACGAGGCGCAGGCGCCCCTCCGCCACGGACGGGGCGACCTGATAGGACAGGAGCCGCGCGAGGCCCTGGCCGGCCAGGGCTGCCGCCAGCACGGAATCGATGGTGTTGCAGGTCAGCCGCGGCCGCGGCGCAGCGCTCCCAAAACCCAGGCTCCCAAAACCCGGGCTCCCAAAACCCAGGCTCGCCGAGCCGATCACGGCATGGTCGGCGAGGTCCCGCGCCGTCCCGGGAGTCCCGTGCCGGTCGAGGTAGTCCGGCGCGGCGCAGAGCACCCGGCGCACGGTGCCGACCCGGATCGCCGCGAGGCCGGAATCCGCGAGAGGGCCGATCCGGACGCCCACATCGGCCCCCTCCTCGATCATGTTGACGACGCGGTCGAGGAACAGCGCCTGGGCCGAGGCGGCGGCGTGGTGCGCCAGGTATTCGGTCAGCACCGGCAGCACGTAGAGGCGTCCGAACTGCACCGGCGCCGTCACCGTCAGGGTGCCGGAGGGCGTCGCGTAGGAGCCGGCCGCGGCGGCCTCCGCCTCCGCGATCTCCGCCAGGAGGCGCCGGCAATCCTCCAGGTAGCGCGCGCCCGCCTCGGTGAGCTTCACCGAGCGGGTCGTCCGGGTTAGGAGTCGCGCCCCGATCCGCGCTTCGAGGGCCGCCACCGCCCGGGTCACGGCCGGCGGGCTCATGGAGAGCTGGCGCGCCGCTTCGGCGAAGCCCCCAGCCTCCGCCACGCGGACGAAGACCCGCATCGCCTGCCACCGATCCATGCCGCCCTCCGCCACTCCCGATTATTCCATTTTGTGGAACGGTGGCTTGCAGGGAAAGCGTATTCTGCCCAGGCAGGTGATGGTCTTGAATGCGGATGACGCCGGCGCCCGGCTCGGGTGCCGCCCCTGTCCCCGAGGAGACCTGCCATGAAGCTGTTCCACGTCGCCCTGTCCGGCCACGCCCACCGGGCCCGCCTGTTCCTGTCCCTGGTCGGCCAGCCCTGCGCCATCGTCGAGGTCGACCTCGCTCGGGGCGAGCACCGGGCGCCGGACTTCCTCGCGCTGAATCCGTTCGGCCAGGTGCCGGTGCTCGTCGACGGCGAGACGGTCGTCCCGGATTCCAACGCCATCCTGGTCTACCTGGCCAAGCGCCTCGGCCGCACCGACTGGCTGCCGGAGGACGCGGCCGGCGCGGCGCGGGTGCAGCGCTGGCTCTCGGTGGCGGCCGGCCCCATCGCCTTCGGCCCGGCGGCCGCCCGCCTGATCACGGTGTTCGGCGCCGCCTTCGACGCGGCCGAGGTCATCGCCCGGGCCCACGTCATCCTCGGGCGTCTCGAGGCCGAGCTCGCCGGGCGGTCCTGGCTCGCCGCCGACCACCCCACCGTCGCGGACGTGGCGCTCTACAGCTACGTCGCCGCCGCCCCCGAGGGGAACGTCGACCTCGCCCCCTACGGCGCCGTCCGCGCCTGGCTCGCCCGCATCGAGGCCCTGCCGGGCTTCGTGCCGTTCCCCCAGACGCCGGCAGGGCTGCGCGCCGCCTGACCCTCACCCTTTCCGCAGGAGAACAAACATGTCTCCCACCGACGTCCCCTCCCGCTCGCCCATGGAAATCCGTCCCGCCCCGCCCTGGCACGCGGGCGAGACCGCCCTCCAGGCCCGGGTCGGCGTCGCCGAGCGGATGGCCGAGCTCGGCCCCCGCGTGATCCGCGACCACCTGATCGAGCAGCACCAGGCCTTCTATCGCCAGCTGCCCTACGTGGTGCTGGGGACGGTCGACCCGGACGGCGAGGCCTGGGCGACGGTGCGGACCGGGGCGCCGGGCTTCCTCGACGCGCCCGACCCCGCGCACCTGCGGGTCCGGGGGGCGCCCCAGCCCGACGATCCCGCCGAGGCGGGGCTCTCGGACGGTGCCGCCCTCGGCCTCCTCGGGATCGATCTCGGCACGCGGCGGCGCAACCGCCTGAACGGCACGGTGATGCGCGACGGGCCGGACGGCTTCGCGATCCGCGTGGCGCAGAGCTTCGGCAACTGCCCGCAATACATCCGGGTCCGGACGGATCCCGAAACGGTCCCGCCGGCGCCGGCCGCCCCGCAGCGGTCGCACCACCTGGACGCGCAGGCCCGCGCCCTGGTGGCGGGGGCGGAGACGCTGTTCGTGGCGAGCTACGCCGTCGGCGCGGACGGCCGCCGCCAGGTCGACGTCTCGCATCGCGGCGGCCCCGCCGGCTTCGTCCGGGTCGGGGCCGACGGGGTCCTGACGGTGCCGGACTATTCCGGCAACCGGTTCTTCAACACCCTGGGCAACATGCTCGCCAACCCGCGCGCCGGGCTCCTGTTCGTCGACTTCGCGACCGGCGACCTGCTGCAGATGACCGGCCGGCCCGAGGTGGTCCTCGACGCCCCCGATCTCGCGGAGCTTCCCGGCGCCGAGCGCCTCTGGCGCTTCACGCCCCGCACCGTGATCCGGCGCCCGGGCGCCTGGCCGCTGCGGTTCGCCCCGGCTACGGCACGATCTCGATGAGCGGCACCCGCGGGATCTCCCCCGCGGCGAAGGCGGACAGGTCGACGGTGAGGTCGTCGGTGTCGAAGCGGACCGGCACGTCGAAGGCGAAGCCCGCCGTCACCCGGGCGCCCACTGCCGGCACGGCGTCGGCCGCGAAGGTGAGCCGGCCGGTGCCGGCCTCGCAGGCGACCTGGGCCGCCGGCACCGCGACGCCGTCCACCGCCACCCGCACGCTCTCGGCCACCGGCTTGGCGATGGTCCGGCGATAGGGCGCGGGCCCGGTGCCGTAGGTCTTGGCGAGCTGGAACACGCGGGTGGTCCCGTCCCCGAGGCCGAGGAACTGGTCGGTGGCCGCGATCCCGCGCGAGGGCGGGCCGGACGTGGCATCGACGCGGTCGCGGTAGCGGAAGCCGTAGAGCCGGCCCCGCCGCTCCTCGAAGAAGCTCAGCACCGCGTGCAGGGCGTCGAGGGTGCGGATGCCGAAGCCGGCATCGTAGCGCCGGCGGGAATCGGCCCAGCGGCTGTTGCGGTGCTCCCGGCCCGAGGCCAGGGTCACGATCTCGGTGAGGCGGCTGGGGCCGCCGCTGCCGCGCAGGGCGACATCGAGGGGGAAGCGGACCTCGTGGAAATCGCTCGGCGGGTCGTCGGCCATGGTGCGTTCCTCCTTTCGCCTCAGAGGCCGCGCCGGCCCCGGGCCACCGCCCGGGCGAGGCCGGCGGCCACCTGCGCCTCCGAGCGGCGGAAACTCTCGAGGTCCGGGGTGGCGATGTGGATGGTCACCGGGGCGGCGGCCTGGCCGCCCGTCGCGACGCCGAGGCGTCCGTCGCTGCCGCGCTTCAGCGGCAGGATCGCCTCCGGCCCGGCCTCGCCCATCAGGCCGAGGCCGTCGCGCATGGGAAAGTAGGTCGGGGCGGCCACCACGCCGCCGGCCGCGAAGGGGCGCACCCGGCCCTGCTGCAGGACTCCGCCGGCGGAGAAGGCCGCGTCCGCGCCGGCTCCGCCCGCCCCGAGCATCCCGTTCACCAGCCGGGTGATCCCGGCCCTGACCGGGCTGAGGGCCGCCTTGGCCGCCATGCCGGAGAGCTTCGTCGCCAGGGTGCCGAGCACGCTGTCGAGCTGGCGCCCGGCCCCGACATTGAGGCTCAGCGCCTTCGACAGGCTCCGGCCGAAGCGCTGGGCGAGCCCGTCGAGGGTCTCCAGCTGCCGGGCGCGCGCGGCGGTGCTGCGGTCGGGGTCGGTCTCGGCCATGGCGGGGTCCCTCGCATCAGGTCGGGTCGGGGAAGCGGGCGATCAGGTCCCGCAGGGCGGCCCCGTCGAGGGCGGTGCGGGGCCCGGTGAGGCCGGCGGCGGCCATCAGTTCGCGCGGCGTGGCGCGCCAGAAATCGCGCGGTCGCCAGCGCAGGCGGGCAAGGCCCAGCGCCAGCACCTCGTCCCACGGGAAGGCGGAGGGCGGCTCCGGCGCGGTCCCGCCCGTGGGGCTCAAGGGGTTTCGGGGGCCTCCCCGAAGGCCGCCGCCAGCACGGCGCCGATCGCCGTCCCGATCGCGTCGAGGTCGCCGGCCAGCGGCAGGGCCGCGACGGCCGCCGCGTCGAGGGCGTGGCCGCCGCCCCGCAGGGCCGCGCCGAGGAGCGCGATCAGGTCGCGGCTCCTGAGCCGCCCGTCGCCGAAGCGGGCGGCGAGGTCGGTGAGGTCGGCGGCCCCGAGGGCGTCCTCGAGCTCGGCCAGGGCCCCCAGGGTGAGGCAGAGGGTGTAGCGCTCGGCGCCCAGGGCCAGGGCCACCTCGCCGCGCCGGCGGTTCGCCATC
Source organism: Methylobacterium sp. AC690 (assembly GCF_979256535.1). NCBI lineage: Bacteria > Pseudomonadati > Pseudomonadota > Alphaproteobacteria > Hyphomicrobiales > Methylobacteriaceae > Methylobacterium > Methylobacterium sp. AC690. Next base: position 190,862 of record NZ_CEEDOX010000013.1, read on the forward strand.
AGGCGGCCGTGAAGGCGAGGGGGCCGGCCGAGTCGAGGGCCATGTCGAAGGTCACCTCGCCCGCGTGATCCTCCCGGTATTCCAGGCTGGTGATCTGGAAGGCACCCTCCAGGGTGCCGAAGCCCGGCACCACGATCTGGTAGGTCTCCAGGGTGCCGTCGAAGAACACCTGCCGCAGGCGGGCATCGGAGGCCTCGTCGCGGAACACTCCGGAGCCCGAGAGGGCGGCCCGGCGCACCCCGGCCCCGGCCAGGAGCTCGCGCCAGCGCCCGGCGGAATCGGCGTTCGTCACGTCCACCGTCTCGGCGTTGAAGGCGACCTGGCGGGCCCGCAGGCCCGCCACCGCCAGAAATCCGCTGGCCGTCGAGATGCGGATGAGCAGGTCCTTGCCGCGTTGCGCTGCCATGGGGGGCTCCGAGATCGGGATTCGGGGGCGGGGTTCGGGGTTCGGGACTCAGGCGGACAGGCGCTCGGTGATCGCCCGCAGGGTCAGGGTGGCGCGGGCCTCGCCGCTGGCGGGATCGCGCCGCACCGCGATGGCCTCCAGATCGAGGCGCACGAGGGCGTGGCCCGAGAGGGCGAGCGGCGCGTCGAACAGGAGGTCGGCGATGCGCTCGGCGGCATCCACCGCGCTGCGGAGCGAGCCCGGCCGGGCGAAGACCGTCAGGGCGAGGGCGTGCCGATGGCGCCGGGCGCCGTCGACGGAATCGTCGCGGATCTCGGCGTCCCCGAACAGGGCGTAGACCGGCGCGACGCCCCGGGGCGGCTCGTCGGCGAGGCGCAGGGAGCCGCCCATCAGGCGCGCCAGGGGCGCGTCGGTGGCGAGGTAGGCCAGGATGGCGGCGCGCAGGGCCAGGAGCGGACTGGTGGGGGAGGGGGCGAGGCTCATGCGTCGGCCTCGACCATCCGTTCCTCGACCATCCGTTCCTCGACCATCAGTTCCGCGACCTCGCAGACGAGGTCGCGCCGGCGCCCGTCCGGATCGCCCGCGCTGCGCACGGCGAAGCGGCGCGGGCCGCTGGCGAGGCGCATCGCCGGCGTGACCGTGGGGCCGAAGCGGAAGCGGACCCGGTGGGTGGCGACCGCCTCGGCGCGGTCGAAGCGGAGCCGGTCGACCGGGCGCAGGAGCTCGATCGCGCCCCAGAGCAGCGGACCGGCCTCGAACCGGCGCACCACGCCGCCGAAGCCGTCCGGCGTCTCCACGGGACGTTCGAGCACGAAGCGGCGGCGGCGCGCGCCGATGGGCACGCGGGTGAGGGGCTGGGGCATGGCGGAGATCTCCGGGACGAAGCGCTAGAGGCGCATCCGCCGCAGCGGCGCGACCAGGGCGGCGAGGGCCGGCGGGGGACCCGCGTCGCCGGGCCCGTCGCCGCGATGCTCGAAGGCGTGGGCCACGAGGAGCCGGATCGCCTGGACCAGGGCCGGCGGCAGCGGCGGCCCGGCGCCGCCGTAGCCCGCCTCGACCTCGACCAGGGCGGCGCGCCGGTCCAGGGCCGGCACCGCCGGGTCGATGACGAGGCCCGGCGCCTCGATCCCGTCCGGGCCGAGCCGGACGAGCCCGGCGGCGAGGTCGGTGACGCTGCCGCCGGGGTCGACGAGGCCCGCCCGCGCCACCGCCACGAGGGGGCTGAGCGGCAGGGGCAGCCAGCCGTCGCCGGGCCAGGCCGTGAGCATCAGCCGATAGCGCCCCGGCGTCAGGATGCGCCGGGTGGCCACCTCCACCTGTGCCCGGGCGGCCGCGATCAGCCGCTCCACCAGGGGATCCTCGGCGCCGCCGTCATCTGGGTCGAGGCGCAGGACGCCGCGCATCTCCGCCAGCGTCACCGGCTCGACGAAGGCGCTGTCGACGCGTAGTGGGGTCATCGTCGTCTCCGTGTGGGGGCCGTCCAGGAAAGGGATCGCGATGGCGCGCAACGCTGGCCGGACCCGCCGCGCGGCGCGGCGCGGGGGCCTCGCCTCGCTGAGATCCCTGATCCTGCCGGGATCCCTGCTGGGGGCCCTGCTGGTTCTGGGTCCGCAGGTCTCCGGGCCGGCCGGCGCCGTGGTGGGCGGCCGCCCCGCCCCCGAGGCGGCGGGCTCGGCCGTGATGGTGCTGTCCGCGAATGGCGGCGTCTGCACCGGCATCGTCGTGGCCCCGGACGCGGTGCTCACCGCCGCTCACTGCGTGGCGGCCCGCGCCGAGCACCGGGTGCACTACAAGGACGCGACCGGCGCGCCGGTGCTGGCCGAGATCGCCGCCCGCGCGCTCCATCCGGGCTACGATGCCGGCGCGGTGGCGGGCCGCCGGCGCTCGGTCGACCTCGCCCTGGTGCGCCTGGCCAGCCCCCTGCCGGCCCGCTTCGTGCCGGCCGCCCTCAGCGCCGCGATGCCGCGGGCCGGCGAGCGCCTGACCCTGTCCGGCTACGGCGTCGCCGCCGCCGGGGACGCCCGCAGCACGGGCACCTATCGCAGCGTCGAGCTCGGCGTGATCGAGCCCCACGGACCGAGCCGCATCCTGGTCTGGCTCGGGGCCGGTCCCGGCGGCGCCAGCGCCTGCCAGGGCGATTCCGGCGGGCCGATCGGGGTCGGGCCCGCCGTCCTCGCCGTCTCCGCCTGGGCCGCCGGCAAGGCCTGCGGCGGCGTCTCCCAGGGCGTCCTCCTCGGCCCGCAGCGCGACTGGATCGACCGGACCCTGTCGGGCTGGGGCAGCGCCGCGCTCTGGTCCGGCGCCTGAGCGGATCCCGCGGGACGAAACGTCCACGGAACCAGAGCTTGGCCGAGCCATTGCGTTCCGATAGGCTCCACGCCGTTCTCGTCCAGAACATCGCCGGACGCGGGAGAGACACGATGTTGCCGACCGCGTTGCGCAAGGCTGCCTTCAACACGATGACGGCCCCGAACACGCAGGCTGCCCCCGGCAAGGCTGGGCGCCCCGCCCCCCGCCCCGCCCGCCTCCGGATCGGAGCGACGGCGCTGGCCGCGGCCCTCGGCGCGCTGGCGCCCCTGCCGGCCTTCGCGGTGATCAACGGCGAGGTGTCGCGCGATCCCAACGGCCTGCGCGCCTCGGTGGTGCGGATCGAGAGCACCCAGGGCGAGATCTGCTCGGGCACGCTCATCGCCCGCGACCTCGTGCTCACCGCCGCCCACTGCGTCATGCACCAGGCCGGCTACAGCGTGGTGGCGGTCGACCGGGCCTTCCGCCAGCGCCGCATCAACGCGATCGCCTTCGCCATGCATCCCGACTTCGTGCCCGGCACCACGCCGGAGGACCAGCCGGGCATCGACCTGGCGCTGATCAAGCTCGCCGAGCCCCTGAGCGACGATTTCCAGCCCCTCGATCCCCGCGGCGGCGCCATCAACACCGGCGACGCCGTCGACATCGCGGGCTTCGGCGTGGTCGCGGAGAACCGGCGCAACACCGCCCGGACCCTGCGCCAGGCCCACCTCGTCTCCATCGGCTCGCTGCAGGTCGCCAACCGGGTCACGGTGGTCACCGACCGCCGCCGCATGGCCGAGACGGCGGGCGCCGGGGCCTGCCTCGGCGATTCCGGCGGGCCGATCCTGCGCGGCGGCCCGGGCGGCTACCAGATCGTCGGCGTGGTGAGCTGGTCCAGCGGCGCCATGCGCCAGGATCGGAAAGCCCGCACCGCCTGCGGCGGCTTCACCGCCGTGACGCCCACCGGCGAGCATGCCGGCTGGATCAACGCCCGCGCGGCCGAGTTCGCCCGCATGCCCTCCGGCGCCGCCATCGGCGCGACCCGGTCGGACTGGATGGCCAAGCCGGGCCGGCGCTAGGCCGATCGAGCCGCCGCCAGGCCCGCCACCGCGAGGCCAAGCCGGGGCGGCGCGAGGCGAAGCCCAGGGCCGGCCTACGGCACCGGGCGGGTGCCGGAAGGGGTCATGCCCGTGCTCCGGAATGCGTCCGTGGTCCGATCCGAGGCGAGAAACGCCGTCAGCCGTCGCCCGGCCGCGACGTGGCGCGCGCGTTTCAAGAGGGCGGCGCTGAAGGTCTGGACGAGCTGGACCGCGTCGGGGAGCGGCCCTACCACCGTGATGCCCGGGATGGTGCCTGGTCGGTTAGGGCGAAGCTGCCTTCCATGCGATGGTCGGGGCCTTGCGCTCGTGCCGGCGTCCGTTCCCGGCCGCGGGCCCGCTGACGGTGGCCCTGGGATCGAGATCTGTGCCGATCCGGGCCGGTACGCTGGGACGCTTCAGGGTTTGAAGGCGAAGGTCGGCCCGGTGACTTCGACTTCCACCGCGAAACTTCCAAAACGATTGGGCAATTCCTGCGCCGCCGTCTCGGACTCGGCAAAGACCCTGAAGGTCCAGTCGTCTCCGCGCGCATTCACGCCCAGCCCGACGGAACAGTCGTCCCGCCCGGCGATGTACTGGGCCGTGAAGGCTTCCTTGGCGGCGACGGCCGCCGATTTCGAAGCCAGCAGTCGGTTACGCGAGTCGCCCATGTCACGCTCCTGCAGCGGGGACGTAGATCTCGAGGGCCAGGGCATCCAGAACGGTGCGGATCGGATTTCCGTAGGTGATGCCGCCGCCGCGCGGACCGCCCCCGTCCGTTCCGGCAAACAACAAGGCGATCGGGCTCCCGTCCTCGGCGCAAATCAGAGACCCACTGTCGCCACCTTTCGAGAATGCACCCTTCATACCACTGATTGCAATCTGCTTGTTGAACATCGCAAACTTGGGACGTGCGCCACTCACCATCTGGACGCGGATATTGTCCACCTCGATCGCCTCGACCACACCCTCTGTGTAGCGTGTCGTGCGCCCCACCTTGCGGACCGGCATGCGCTCCATGACCAGCTCGTCGATCGCCCCGATGCTCCAGGAGGTGGCCCCTGGGATCGTGTGGCCGACCCGGCTGGCTTCGCAAACTTGGTTCTGATCGAGGACTGCAAAGGCGCAATCCACGAGATTGGACATCGTTGGATCGAAATCAATCGGGACGAACGTCTTCAGCTTGGCGACCTCATGGGCCGGATTCCCGATCCGGCCGCCATCGCGCCGCCCGGGCTGGAGAATGACGTCCGTGATGCGGCCCGTATTCGTTGCGGCCAGAACATGATTGTTCGACAGAATGCCCACGACCCCGTCCTGATCAATCCCGAAGCACCCGATCGTTCCGGCGGTGACACGTGCGTGCCCGACGGATTCCCCCATCAGAAGGGGCCGACAGGGTTTGACGACGGGGCCAAGCTGGCGTCTGGCGCGACCGGTCACGATGATCTCGACCTCACCCTTCGCAATCCGTTGCGCGGCTTCGACAACAGGGTGATGCCTCAGCTTCTGGTGCTGGAGAAACAATCCGACCTTCAGGTCCGAGGCGCGGGCATGGTCCGGTCCGTAGCGCAGGATGCCGACTGCGATCTTCTCCTTCGGGTGAAACGTGCGATCGCGCCGGGCGCGCAGAATCTCGGCGTGGGCTTCGGTCCCGGGAAGCGGGGCAAAGGTTGGTCCGGATTGATCGCCCGCGAAGGCGCTGGCCGTTGGTGCGTAGCGAAAGGCTTCCAGGAAGACTTCGGCCTTCGCGTTCTCGGCCCCGTCGATGTTCATGCCCACACGCCCTAGAATTTAACTTGAGGTTGTTCTGAGGCAAAATCGGGAGCGTGTCACGCCGCAGATCCGTCCGGAATCACCCAGGGGGGTGGCATGCCCCTGGGTTGTACCCTGAAATCAACACCCGTGTTCTGTCACGCGACGCCCCCGGGCCCGGGGGTCCGGGGGCGTCCGGCTCAGGCGGCGAAGGCCAGGAGCTTGATGGCGTCGAAGTCCTGGACGCCGCCGCCGACGCGCTTGGTGATGTAGAACAGCACGTAGGGCTTGGCCGAGTAGGGGTCGCGCAGCACCCGCAAGCCGGCGCGGTCCACCACTAGGTAGCCGCGGCGGAAATCGCCGAAGGCGAGCGAGAGGCTGTTGGCGCCCGCGTTCGGCATCGCCTCCGCCTCCGCCACCGGGAAGCCCATCAGGGTCGCCGCGCGGTCGGCGGCCAGGGGCGGCTGCCACAGGTAGTTGCCGTCCGCGTCCTTGAACTTGCGGATCGTGCTCTGCAGGCGCCGGTTCATCACGAAGGTGGCGTTCTGCCGGTAGCCCGCCCGCAGGGCGTAGACGAGGTCGAACAGCACGTCGGACGGGTTCGCGGCCGCGAAGCCGCCGGAGACGCCCGTCGCGACGGTTCCGATCTTGCCCGGCACCCAGGCGGTGTTCGCCACGAGGTCGTAGGTCAGGAAGCCGCGCGGGCGGCTGACCCCGTTGCCGGTGACGAAGGCGGTGCTCTCCTGCTCGGCGAAGGCCGTCTCGACCTCGTCCGCGAGCCAGGAATCGAGGTCGACGATGGCGTCGTCGAGGAGGGTCTGCGTCGCCGCCGGCATGGCGTAGAGCTCCATGGCCGGGAAGGTCAGCTCGGACAGGAGCGGCGTGTCGGTCTGCGGCCGCGGCGCCGTCTCGGCGACCCAGCCCGAGACCGCGTCGCGCACCGAGACCGCGCGCTTGTACTGCCCGCCGGAAATGACCCGGACCGTGGCCAGCGACCGGATCGGCGACAGGTTGGCGAGGCGGGTCAGCACCATGCGCTCGACCTCGGCCGGCACGAGGTAGCCGCCATCCGGGCCGGAGCCGGCCGAGAGGGCCTTCTCCTCGAGCCGCTTCAGGCCGCCGCTCTCGCCGGCCCGGACGTAGAGGTCGAAGGCCGCCTTGTGCTCGACGCTGGCCGCGTCCCGGGGCGCCGGCGCACCCTGTCCCAGGGGCGGGCGGCGGCCGTCGAGGGCGAGGCGGTCGAGCCGGGTGCGCGCCGTATCGAGGGCGGCGTCGATGCGGGCGAGCTTCTCCTCGGTGAGCACGTCGCCGGGGACGCGGCCCTCGATGGCGGCCAGCCGCGCGTCGTTGGTCTCCTTGAACGCCTCGAAGGCGTGGGCGAGCTCGGCCATGGCGGTGGCCACCCCCGGATCGTTCGGGGCCGGCTCGTGCGGGGCGCGGCCCGCGGCCTTGTCCTCCAGGAGCGGCAGGGCGCCCTTCACCTCGGGGGCGTGCGGGGCGGCGGCGTGGGTCTCGAACGGGACGGGAACGGTCATGCGAACCTCGCGGGGCGGGCGGGCAGGATGGCGG